>CAMBWG010000435.1 GCA_945871415.1 uncultured Desulfovibrio sp. | reverse complement strand
GTATCCTTTGGAGAAAACTTGTATAGCAAGGTGTATGCCGGACATTCTCTTAGTATCGAGACTTTCGTTTTTTTGTCGATAGATCATTGTGCCTTTGTAAAAGGCGGAACGCGAGGCGGCGGCACTGCGCCGCCCGGCCCGAAGCAAGCGGAAAAAAGCCTTTTCCGCAAAACGACGGGCCGCAGGGTTTGAAAGACAACGCGTTTCAAGCTGTACATGTTCCGGATCAGGCGGAAGCGCATCCCGCGGGGGCGGCGTCCCGTCGGGCGGGACGGCCCGGCGGACACGGCGTCGCCTCCCGGCATGCGGGCAAAAGCGCGTCTTCACGACATTACTATAAGAACGGCGGGAATCTTTGAAAAGAGGGGCGGGACGCTCAATTGAACCTTGCCGAAAAAGCGCGTCGTCTGATATATTACCCGTGTCCGCAATTACCAGAGTTTTTTTAGACGGCCTGTCGTTGCGCGGAAAAACGTATTTTTTCCGCTTACCCCGCGCCGGGCATTTGCGGAGTTGCGAAACGGATTTACGGGCCTGCGCCGCATGCGCGGGGCCCTTTTTTTGAAAAAGGTCGGGACGCGGGGCTGCCCGCGTTCTGTTCGGCGGACAGGTACGGACGGAGAATACAGAATTATGCACATTTTCCTGTTTGGTCTGGGGGCGGCGCTGTTCGGGGCCGCTGTCGGAGCCTGGGCCCTGGGCGGGCTGGGCGCATTGTGGGCCGGGGCCGGTCTTGCGGTCGGGATCATTCTGGCGGTTGCGGGACTGCTGGGCCTGCGGCGGGCGGATGCCCGTCTGGCTGAAAAGCTGGGAGCCTCCGGCGGGCAGACGCCGCTTGAAGCCGCCGAAGCCCTGTTCCAGCGCGCGGAGAAGGCGGAACACGACAACGCCGCCCTGCGCAACGACCTGAAGCATGCGCGCGACGAGCTGCTGGAAAATCACAACAGGCTTGATTTGATGCAGAGCGCGCGGCGCACGGCCGACAAAAACGCGCAGCAGCGCACCGCCGTGCTCCGGCGGGCAAGCGATTTGTGTTCCCGCCTGTCCGAGGATGTGCGCGGGCTGGCCGGTATGGTCAGCGATGTGGAACAGGGCGTGCAAGTGCAGCATGACCGGCTGGAAAGCACCACAACCGCTATGAATTCCATTGTGGAAGCCGCGCAGGTCTCGTCGAGCAGCTCCCGCGAAGTCTGGGACAGCGCCCGTTCCTCCTACGACAAGGCCAGTCTCAGCGAGCGGGAATCCCGCGAGGCGCAGGACGCCATCGAGGGCGTCAAGGCGGCCATGCTCTCCCTGCGCGAGGCCATGCGCGAGCTTAACGACAAGTCCTCGGGCATCGGCAAGGTCATGAGCGTGATCAACGACGTGGCCGATCAGACAAATCTGCTGGCCCTCAACGCGGCCATCGAGGCCGCCCGCGCGGGCGAGGCCGGGCGCGGTTTTGCCGTGGTGGCCGACGAAGTGCGCAAGCTGGCCGAAAAGACCATGGACGCCACCAAGGGCGTGGCCGATTCCGTGCGTTCCATTCAGGAATCCACGCACGCCAACCTTGAAGCCGTGGAAAGCGCTACCGAGGCCAGCATCAGCGGCGCGGAAAAGGCCAGCAAGGCGGGCGTGACCATGAAGGACATCATGGCCGACGCTCAGCTCATGGCGCAGCGCCTCAAGCTCATTGCCGAAAAGTCTTCCGAACAGGCCGACGCCAGCAACGTCACCAGCGACGCGGTGGACGATATGCGCGCCGTGGCCGAAAGGACCGAACAGCTCATGCACACCTTTTCCGCGTCGCTGCTGCAATTGCGCAGCGGCATGGAAGACATGGACATGCTTGTGCATGCGCTGGTTTCCGATTCCTACGACATGCTGCCGCCGGAAAATACCGACGCCTTTGTGGTCTGGAGTCCGCAGCTGGAAATCGGCGTGCCCGAAGTGGACGCCCAGCACAGGCAGCTCTGCGAATATCTCAACGCCCTGCATGCCGCCATGCGCGAAGGGCGTCAGGCCCGCGTGGGCGAACTGCTCGAACTCCTGCGCAATTACGCCCGCAGTCACTTCCGCACGGAAGAAGCCCTGTTCATGCCCATTGAGGAATACCGCGCCAAGGACAAGCACCTTGCCCAGCACAGGGAATTTGAAGCCAAGGTGGACAGCTTCACCCATGCGTCCGGCGATTCCACCACCGTCAGCTTCGATATCCTTTCCTTCCTCAAGAACTGGCTGCTCAATCATATCAAGGTTACGGACAAGGCCATTACGCCCTTTGTCCGCAAGCGTTAGAGGGGGATTTTTCATTGGGGGGAAGGAAACCCCCTTGGCTGGCGCGCAAGGGGCGTTTCCTTCCCCCCAAGCCCCCCATCCTTCCCCCAACGCGCTTTTTCAGGGAGAATGGAACGTCGCGGGGGCGCTGCCGTTTTCCTTGCGGCAACCGTCCCCCGGAGCTCCTGGCACATTTTCAGTTTAAAACGCTGTGCGTTTCAAACCATACGGCCTGTCGTTTCGCGGAAAAACGCGGTTT
>CAMBWG010000434.1 GCA_945871415.1 uncultured Desulfovibrio sp. | reverse complement strand
CGCCCTGCTCGTCTCTCAGGCCGCTGATGGCCGACGGCAGATCGCGCGGGGAGAGCATGGGCCCCTGTCGTGTGATGACGAGGCTGTGCACCATGTTCTGCAGCTCGCGGGCATTGCCCGGCCAGCGGTAGCGCGCCATCATGTCCAGCGTGATGTCCATGAAGGTCATCTTTTTTCTGTATTTGGCGGTAAACTGACGCAGAAAGTATTCCGCCAGAACGCGGACATCCTCGGGGCGTTCGCGCAGGGGCGGGATGCGCACCGTACCGACATTGAGCCGATAGAAAAGGTCCCGGCGAAAGGTGCCCGCTTCCACGCATTCTTCCAGATTGCGATTGGTGGCGGCGATGATGCGCACATCCACCTTGCGGGGCTGGGAACTGCCCACGCGCACGATTTCATTGTCCTGAAGCACGCGCAGCAGCCGTGTCTGCATGGAAAGAGGCAGTTCGCCGATTTCATCCAGAAAGATGGTGCTGCCGTCCGCGATTTCAAAGTAGCCGGGCTTGCCCTTGCTGGAAGCGCCGGTAAAGGCCCCCGGCGCGTAGCCGAAGATTTCGGATTCCGTCAGTGTTTCCGAGATGCCGCCGCAGTCCACCTTGAGAAGAATCTTGTCCTTGCGGCGGCTCCAGCGATGGGTCATGCGCGCGAAGACATCCTTGCCCACGCCGGTCTCTCCCATGATGAGAACCGTCGCATCCGTCACGGCATAGCGTTGCAGCTCCGCGGCGACCTCCTGCATGGCATGGCTGGTAAAGGCCGGTTCCAGATCGCGGCCCTGCGATTTGGCCACAAAGGCCAGCTTGTCGTTGATTTCTCTGATCTGGCGGCGTTGCTCGCCGGTCTGTTCATTGAGCTGCGCAAGGCGCGTTTCATCGCGCACATAGGTGACGACAAGGCAGACTTTGCCCTTTTCGTCAAAGACCGGAACGCCGGAGATGACGACGTTCTTGCCGTCCTTGAGTTTCTGCATGTAGGTGGCGGGCTTGCCGGTACGGACGACTTCAGGGTTGAGGGCTCGGTCAAAGACGCCTTCGTCCACCAGTTCGCGCACATTCTTGCCGCGCAGTTCCGTTTCGCTCATGCCGGAGAGCTGGGCGTACATGCGATTGACGTACAGCGTGGTGCCCGCGGCGTCCGAGATGAAGACGCCGTCGGAAATCGTGTCGAGGACAGAGGTAAAATATTTGTGGATAGTGATCACGTGACGCTCCTGGGCCGATGGGAAGGGGAATATGGGTCACGGAAACGGCCGGGAGAGCGTCGCCGTGCGGATACTGCGGCGAAAAGGGCCAGTTTCCTGAGCGAGGCACGGATGAGATCGGCGAAGGACCGGGCGGAATGAAGCGGCGGAAAGGGCGCGAAAGATACGGACGCACGCATCCGGCAGCCCCTTTGCGATGAAGAGAGGCTGCCGGATACGGAACGGCGGAGTCCGCATCAGCGGGGAATGTGCACTCGGTCGCCGAGCGTGGCCACGGCAATTTTGCGCAGTGCGGAGAACTTCTTGTCATCCAGCGTTACGTCTCCCATGGGGGGGACTCTGTCGAGAAAGATGTATTTTTGCGTCCCCAGCCGGTGATAGGGCAGCAGCTCGTACTGCACCCGCTCAAAGGGCTTGAGAAATTCGCATATGGCGCGCACGTCGGGGCCGTGATCATTGAAGCCGGGGATGACGGGCGTGCGGGCCGTTATGGGCAGGTCGGGACAGCTTTCCACCAGCATCCGGAAATTTTCCAGAATGCGCTCGTTGCTCATGCCCGTATGTTTCTTGTGCACTTCGGGATCCATGTGCTTGATGTCGAAAAGCACATAGTTGAGGTACGGCCCGGCTTCTTTGAGAACCTCGGGATCAACCATGCCGCAGGTTTCAATACAGGTCTTGACGTGCTTTTCACGGGCAAGGCGCAGCAGATTCAGCGCAAAATCACCCTGCAGCAGGGGTTCGCCGCCCGAGATGGTCAGACCGCCGCCCGAACGGGCGTAGAACATGGAGTCTTCCTGAACGACCTTGAGAGCCTCCGCCGCCGTGTAGGTCTTGCCGTACACGATGATGCCCTGGGCCGGGCAGGCCTCGGCGCAGGGGCGGTCGCAGCCGTGGCACTTTGCGCGATCAATGGCGACGAAACCGTCTTCCGTGCGGCTCAGGGCGTCGTGCGGGCAGGCCTTGAAGCAGCGGGTGCATTTATCAACGCCAAGGCAGCGGCCCTTGTTATAGGCCAGTTCCGGTTCCCTGTGCTGCGATTCGGGATTGCTGCACCAGCGGCAGCGCAGGCTGCAACCCTTGGTGAAGACAATGGTGCGGATTCCCGGTCCGTCGTGGACGGAATATTTCTGAATATTGAAGACAATGCCCTGTGCGTTGTTGTTCTCGACCATTGAATCACCGCCCAAAGGTAAAAGGTTGCCGAAAAAATCGCAAGAGGCCGCCGCTACGGTGCGGCGGCCTTTCCTGCCAGAGCCATTTCAGTTTGAAACGCGTTGCGTTTCAAACCATACGGCCTGTCGTTGCGCG
>CAMBWG010000433.1 GCA_945871415.1 uncultured Desulfovibrio sp. | reverse complement strand
CATGAGCCGCTTTGTGGAGGCGCTGGAGGCGTGGGACGACGCGCTGGATCATCAGTCCGTGAAGCGCCTGCTGGGCAGCGTGCGCGAGAAACTGGCGGCGGAGCGGGCCTATGTGCGCTTCTGCTTTCCGTATTTTCTGCGCAAGGCCGCGCCTTCTTCGGGCATTCCCAGTCTGGTTTCCTATGAATGCCGCCTGACGGGCGAACTTGATGCAACGGGGCAGTCCTTCCTGCTGGAAGTGGACGTGCCCGTGATGACGGTCTGCCCCTGCTCCAAGGCCATCAGCGACGAGGGCGCGCACAGCCAGCGCACCCTGATTCGTCTGGCCGTGCGCATGACGGCCTTCAGCTGGCTGGAAGACTTTATTGCGCTGGCCGAGGAGTCCGGCTCCTCGGCGGTCTACACGCTGCTGAAGCGGGAAGACGAAAAATATGTGACGGAACACGCCTTCGCCCAGCCCTGCTTTGTGGAAGACGTGGTGCGCAACGTGGCGCAGCGGCTGGAGCGGCACGGCCATATCAGCTGGTACCGCGTGGAAGTGGAAAGCATGGAATCCATCCACAGTCACAACGCCTTCGCGCGCATCGAACGCAGCCTGAACGCGGGCCGGGGCGCGTAGTAGTTTTGTTATGTTGGGGGGAAGGAAACGCCCCTTGCGCGCGAGCCAAAGGGAGTCTCCTTCCCCCGGCAACGCCCCGGCGGGCGGCCCGGGCGGGCTGAACTTGTTCAGATTTTTTTACCGTTTCGAGGGCAGAAAATACTTTTCAGCTTCATGTGAGCGTGGTATGAGGCAAAAGAGGTGACATCTATGAGCGTGAGCAGTCTGAATATTTCCGCGTCGGCGTTACATGCGTTCGGAACGGGCATGATGACGACCGCCAATGCCATTGCCAATGTGAATACGGACGGTTTTCTGCCGCAGCGTACCGTGTACGGTGAAATGCGCGGCGGGGGTGTCCGCGTTGAGTCCGTCGTTCAGGAAGGCGGGCAACCGGGCCGCGTGCAGACGGCCGTGGAGCGGCGCGCCGTGACGGATGCGCCCTCGGCGACGGAGCTGACACGGGAGTTTCCCGGGATGATGACGACGCAGCGGGCTTTTGAGGCCAATGCCGTTGCCGTGCGCACGGCGGATGAAATGATGGGTACCCTGCTGGATATCCGGGCCTGAGCCGCGAGCGCGAAAAATTTTCGGCAGACCATATGCCGCCGCGGGGCGGCCTGACAGGAATCGCATGCAGAAATATGGAGTAGCCGCCATGTGCATGGCGGTCTTGCTGCTGGTGCACGGTTGTGCGACAGCGCCTAAAAAAGACACGGCCATGAGCATGGCGCAGCTGCGGAGCTCGTACGAAGAGCTGCTGTCCGCGCCGGAAGATAACGAAAAAGGCGACCGCATCATTTCGCGGGCGCGGACCATGATTGGCATGCCCTATGTGCGGGGCGGGCGCAATCCCGGCGGTTTTGACTGTTCCGGGCTTGTGCAGTGGGCCTACAAGAACGAGGGCATCAGCCTGCCGCGCACCGCGCGCGAACAGTCGCAGGTGGGCACGCGCATTACGGACGTGGAAGAAATGCGCGCGGGGGATATCGTGGCCTTTCGCCATCCCCGGCGCGGCTATCACACGGGCATCTATGTGGGGGACGGCAAGTTTATTCACAGCCCCCACCGGCGCGACCGGGTGAAGATCAGCTCGCTGAGCGATCCCTATTTCCGTACCACCTTTCTCGGGGCGCGGCGTGTGAGCGCGGACGCCGAGGCGGCGATTGCCCGGGCGCAGAGTCAGCTTGAGGAAACGTCTTCGGAACGCCTCGTGGAATACCGCGAGGAACAGGCCGTGCGCGAACTGCGCAAGAGCCGTCAGGAGAGAGCCGAGCGGGAAAAGGTGAGCAAGAGCAGGAAGAGCCGGGACAAGAAGGAACGCGCCTCTTCCGACAGCCGCCGCAAGAGCAAGTCATCTCGCAGCGTGGCCGAGCGCGACAGCAAGAAGAAGAGCAAGGTCAAGTCCGCCAGTTCCCGGAGCGGCAAGAGCGCGAAGGCGGGCAAGTCCTCGTCGCGGAAGAAGGTCGCCCGGGATTCGCGCAAGGATTCCCGCAAGTCCGTCAGCCGCAGCAAGTCCCGCAGCGAGAAGAGCCGGAAGGAATCTTCGCGGAAGTCGTCTTCCAAAAAGACGGAAAAGAAGAACAGGTCCTGATGGCGACAGGCCGAAAACACTATTTGAAAAACGCGTTCTCCGGCGAGGAGGGCGCGTTTTTTTGCGCGTTGTGCCTTTGAAAACGGCGGCACAGTGCCGCCCGGCCAGAAGCGCGAGGGGAAAACGTTTTCTCCGCGAAACGACAGGTCGTATAGTTTGAAAACTATGATGTTTTAGAGCAATTCAACTTTGAAAAAGGTAAAACGTCCTGGTCGTATTGAGCCGGTGTCTCTCTGTGCATCGCGGCTTCTGCCCGGCGTGGGCGGCGGGTCGCCTGCCCGGCGCGGGGCATGGGGTGAGAGGGGCGGCTGCCCCTCTACACC
>CAMBWG010000432.1 GCA_945871415.1 uncultured Desulfovibrio sp. | reverse complement strand
GGTCCTTGCCCAGACGCATCACGTCGGCGGCGTCGAACATGATTTCTTCTTCAGTGGTCACGAAGTCTTTGTTGGCGGTACGCACGAGACGCTCTTCAAGAGAGATTTTCTCGTCGTAATAGTTGTGCTTGTAAGACTTGTCGGTCAGACGCGGACGGGGAGCCTGGCTCCAGATGAATTCCGGGTCCTCATTGAAGTACTTGTTCAGCAGCGGACGGTAGGCCAGGTATTCCCAGTACCGGCAGCGGAAGGACATGGCGGCTTCAATGATTTCAGGTCCGATGGTGAGCAGCACGTCACGGGGGGGCATGCAGGTCATCATGGAATCGGTGCGGAAGTCGGGAGTGATGACCGGGGCGTTCCACTGCAGGGGCGTGGGACGGTCCACTTTCACGCCGCGGCTTTCCAGCACCTTCACCAGGCCGTCAAGCTGCTCGTTGGCGCGCTGGACGTTTTCCAGGGGACGGGGGCCCCACATGCCGCGCATCGGGCTGTCGACCGGCACTTTTTCGGAGGTGGCGGGTTCTTCCGGGGGAATGCAGCTGTTGTCGCAACGGCCGACGATGACGTGTTTCAGGGGGTCAAAGTCGTTCCATGAATTAACAATCTTGGGCATATGCCTTTCTCCTTTCAGGTTGCACGGTTATCCCCGAACGTGGCCGGGTCGGGGAATACGGCTCTGAGGTTCGGGCGGGGCCGGTACCAGCTGGCCGGTACGGTCCGTCATTGCTGCCATCTGATGCAAGTATGTCCGCAATGCTGCGGGCGGTGCTCCGGCTTGTAGCCGGTGCGGGTTTTCATGAAGGAAACCCGCAAAAGAGGCGCTTACAGCTTCCGCATCATGCCCACTTCGTCGCAGCGGTAGAACTTGGGGCAACGGCTGCATTCCACCCACACGATGCGGGGAATGTCGTCGCGATTCACCTGGGTGAACCCGCAGGCGGTAAAGAAAGGCACCGCCAGCGTGAACACAAAGGCTCTGTGTATCCCGACAGCGCGACAGCGCTGCATGAGTTCCTCCACAATGCGGCGGCCAAGCCCGCTCTGTTGACAGATCGGATGCACTGCCACGGAACGCAGTTCAGCCAGATCCTCCCACAGCACGTGGGACGCGCCGCAGGCCACGACAGCTTCTCCCCGGCCGTCGGCCCGGGGAGCGGTGACCACGATGTAGTCCCGGATGTGTTCGTACAGATACTGCGGACCACGGGCCAGCATCACCTTGGAGGACGCGAATTCGTTGATCAGGGCCGACATGCCGTGCACATCCTGCACGGTTGCCGAACGAATCGCCAACGCCGAGGGATCGGTCACCCGCACCTCGGGTACGACGCTGACTTCCCCTGTGCCCGGGCGTGGAACTGCTATATCCATCTGCACTCGTCCGGAAAGGGTTACGGTTGCCGCGCGGGGCGGACGCCCGAAAGCGCCCGCCCGCACCATTTACTTTTTGAGGTTATGCTTGGCGATGAATTCGTCAAGAATCGTACCCAGGTTCGGATCGCCGATTTCCTGGAGGTCATAGTAGACGCGGGTCGAGGGCTTCTTGATGTTGATGATGCGGGACAGGTCGATGGGCGTGCCGATGACCACAGCGTCGCAATCAACCGCGTTGATGGTTTTTTCAAGGTCGTGAAGCTGTTCTTCGCCATAGCCCATGGCCGGCAGCAAGGTGCCGATTTTGGGGTAGATGCGGAAGGTTTCCTCGATGCGCCCCACAGCCCAGGGACGAGGATCGATGAGTTCTTTCGCGCCGTAGCGTTCAGCCGCCACAGTGCCGGCGCCGATGGTCATGTGGCCGTGGGTCAGGGTCGGGCCGTCTTCCACCACCAGCACGCGCTTGCCGGCGATGAGCGAAGGATCGTCTACCTTGATGGTGGACGCGGCGTCAACAACCTGGGCCTTGGGGTTCACCTGGGCGATGTTCTTGCGCACGGTCTGGATATTGGCGTAGTCGGCGCTGTCGATCTTGTTGATCACGGCAACGTCGGCCATGCGCAGGGTGGCTTCGCCGGGATAGTAGCACAGCTCATGGCCGGGGCGGTGCGGGTCGACCACGGTGAATTCCAGGTCGCACTTGAAGAAGGGGAAGTCGTTGTTGCCGCCGTCCCACAGAACCACGTCGCAGCCGGAGGGATCCTTTTCCATGGCGCGCAGGATCTTTTCATAATCCACGCCGGAGTAGATCACGTTGCCGCGGATGACGTGCGGTTCGTATTCTTCCATTTCTTCGATGGTGCAGTTGTTCTTCTTCAGGTCTTCCACGGTGGCGAAGCGCATGCATTCCTGCTTCACCAGGTCGCCATAGGGCATGGGATGGCGCGCGGCCACCACTTTGAGGCCTTTGGCCATGAGGTATTCGATGATCTTGCGCGAAGTCTGGCTCTTGCCGCAGCCGGTACGCACGGCGCCCACAGAGATGACGGGCTTCGTGCTCTTGAGCTGGGTTTCCTTGGGTCCGAGGAGCATGAAATCGGCGCCGGCGGCGTTGACGATGGCGGAAACGCCCATCACCTGGTTGTAGC
>CAMBWG010000431.1 GCA_945871415.1 uncultured Desulfovibrio sp. | reverse complement strand
AAAGGGGATATCCTTGCCCCTGGCACGCAATTCTTCCCGAATAATGGCAGTCACACGATCCGCCGTACCCACGGGTACGGTGGACTTATCCACCACGATCAGCTCCTTTTCCATAAGCCGGCCAATCTGGCCGGCTACCTGCTCGACGTAATGCAAATCGCAGGAGCCGTCTTCCCCGGGAGGGGTTCCCACGCAAATAAACGCACAATCGGCATCCTTCAGCCCCTCGGCCAGTTCCGTGGTAAAGGTCAGGCGCCCGTCCGCGCGGCTGTTCTGCACCATGGGAGCCAGTCCGGGCTCAAAGATATGTACGGATCCCGCATTCAATTTCTTCACGACATCGGGATTCACATCCACGCAGGTCACGCTGTTACCCATTTCCGCAAAGCATGCCGCGCTCACAAGGCCGACATACCCGGTGCCGATAATGCAGAGCTTCATAAAGAAGATTCCTCTCTTGCTTATACGCTGGATTTCGTGTGCGCTGCCTGTACCGAGAGGATAATACGCTGAAGGCACCTCTTTTTTCGAGATGTCTGGTGATACCATCCCATCGTTGGGGGCGTTTTCGCGGGCCCCCTGACTTGACGCACGGGCAGGCACAGGACAAAATTTGTTCGAGACAGTTTATCCGCTTTCTCTCTGTGACGCAAGCCGTCCTTTTCGACGCCCGCTGCGGAACGACCTTCTGACGGAGACTACTTTTATGATTATCGGCCTGGGTCTCGACGTGACAGAGCTGCCGCGCATTGCGCGTATGTATGAAAAATACGGCGATGTTTTTCTCAAAAAACTGCTGACACCCAACGAGCAGACGCATGTGCCTTCCGCCCCCGTCCCCTTCCTTGCCGGGCGTTTCGCAGCCAAGGAAGCCGCAGTCAAGGCGCTGGGCTCCGGTTTCAGCGGCGGTATCGGTCTGCAGCATATCGAAATCCTGCCGAGCGCCTCCGGCAAACCTCTGCTTCACTTCCACGGCCCGGCAGCCGCCCTTGCCCTCCGGCTTGAAGTGGAGCAGCAGCATGTCACCATTACCCACGACCGCCATGTTGCCGCTGCCGTGGTTATTCTGGAGTCCGCATAGTGGAAGCATTTTTACGCTCCTGCCCTCCCCTGCCCCTGCCGCAGGAAATGACCGCATGGGATGCGGAGGCCTTTGCCCTCGGTCTGCCCGGATCCATGCTTATGGAAAATGCGGCGCGGGCCGCGCTCGGCGTCCTTCGCGCGCAGGAACCGCGCCTGGAAGGAAAGCGTGTCTGGCTGTTCATGGGCAGCGGTAATAACGGCGGCGATGCCGCCGCACTTGCTCGCCATCTCCATGATGCGCGCGCCCTGCCTGTTGTAGCCCATTTGAAGCCCCTGTCCGCCTTCCGGGGCGCTGCGGCCGAACATGTGCGCATGGCGCGAGCCGTCGGAATCCCTTTTATCAATCTGGCCCCGGCCCTCCGGCGCAAAGATGCCGCCCGACCAGACGCCCTTCTGTCCCATCTCTGCAGCCGCCTTGCGCCGGACGAAGCGGCGCGCTGTCCCGATATCTGCATTGACGGCCTGCTGGGAACAGGTTTTCACGGCAGCCTGCGAACGGATCTGCAACATCTTGTCGCGGCTCTGAACCTCCTGCATGACCGCAGTTTCATCTTCGCGCTGGATATTCCGTCGGGGCTCGACGGTACGGACGGACGGCCTTGTCCCATTGCCATACAGGCTCATGCAACAGCAACCTTTGCCGCCGCCAAGCCCGGCCTTGTGTTCCCCTGCGCCCGCAGCTGGACAGGGCGGCTTCATGTCTGCGATATCGGCATGCCCCGCAGCATAAGAGAAAACGGCCCGTGCAGTCTGCGCCTGCTGCCTGCCGCCGCAGTCAGGTACTTCGCCACCCCCATACCGCAGGGCTATAAGAACAGCTACGGGCATGTCGCTGTCATCGGCGGCGCCGGCGGACTGTCAGGAGCCGCACATCTGGCTGCGCTGGCTGCCTTGCGCAGCGGCGCGGGCCTGGTGACCGCTCTGACACCCGCGCCCTCAGCTGCGGCAGTCAAGGGAGGCCGGGCAGAAATCATGACGCTGGCTTTGCCCTCTGCGGATGCCGACGCCCCCTGGCGCGAGGCATGGACGGACGAAGCCTCCGCGTTCATTCGCCGATGTCAGGCACTCGTCATAGGGCCCGGTATGGGACGCGGTGACGACGCGCTTCACACTATTGAAGCGATACTTGAAGAAAAGAAACGTCCGCCCACCGTCTTCGACGCGGATGCACTGGTTCTGCTGGCGCGCAGGACCGCCCTGCTGCAACGGCTCGCCTCCCGGGATCTCCTGACGCCCCATCCGGGAGAAGCCGCGGCTCTGCTGGGCTGCACGACGGACGAAATCCAGACCCGGCGACGTCAGGCTCTGACACGCCTGACGTCGTTAAGCGCCGCCGCCGTCGTGCTCAAAGGAGCGGGATCGCTGGCGGCGCAGGGAGATTCCCCGCAGCTCCTCTGCCCTGTCGACAGACCGCAGCTTTCCGTCGGTGGTTCCGGCGATGTGCTG
>CAMBWG010000430.1 GCA_945871415.1 uncultured Desulfovibrio sp. | reverse complement strand
GGTGATACTTACCGATGACGTCGCCGACGATGCGGGCCGACTTCTTGTGCGGCCGGTTGTAGCTGTTGGCAAGCTCGTACTGCGCGAACATGATGCGCCGGTGCACGGGCTTCAGGCCGTCGCGCGCATCGGGAATGGCGCGTCCTATGATGACCGAAAGCGAGTATTCCAGATAGGACTGACGCAGTTCCTTCTCGATGCTGACTTTCGGTTGTGCGTGTTCCAGTTGCTCAGACATGGGGCCTCTGTATGTAGAAACTATATGCGGCGTCGGAAATGCGCCTGTCACGGCGCGCGTTCCTGACCCTAGATATCCAGATCCTGCACGCTCAGGGCGTTACGTTCAATAAAGGCGCGACGCGGTTCCACGCGATCGCCCATAAGTTCCTCGAAGGCTTCGGAAGCCTCGTTGGCATCCTCCACGGAAACCTGAAGCAGCACACGGTTTTCGGGATTCATGGTCGTCGTCCAGAGCTGCTCGGGATTCATTTCGCCCAGACCCTTGTAGCGCTGGATGTTGATGCCCTTGCGGGCTTCATCCAGCGTGGCCTGCAGCAGCGCAAAGACATCCGCCAGTTCCAGCCCCGTGCCGTCCTTGCGGCGCAGCGTAAAGGCAAGGCCGCCGCATTCCGTGCGCAGGTCCTCGAACAGCTGCCATGTCTGCCGGTAGAGCTTGGAAGCAAAGAATTCCATGCCGCGCCGGGTATGATGGCTGCCCTCGTTCTCGAAGGTGACAAACAGGCGCATGTCGCCGTCCTCCCCTTCTTCCCTGTCCAGACGCATGCTGTAGCCGTGCCCGGCAACCCACTCCGTCAGCGCCGCGTCTTCCTGCGCGAACATGTCGCCCGTCACGGCCTGCGCGTAGGTCGTCAGCGCCAGAAAGAGCGCCCGGGGCATCCCGGTGCTTTCGGCATCCCGGACACGAATGTCGAGCTTTTCCACCAGCGCCATGAGCCGCAGCAGCTCCCCGCCGGTGTACGTGCGCCCGTTGGGCGCTTCAACCGTCACATCCTCGCTGATGCGCCGGAGCAGAAAGTCGTTAAGCTCGGCATCATCCTTGATGAACTTTTCAAAACGGGCATTGTGCGCCCGGTAGAGCGGCGGCTGGGCAATGTACACGAAACCGCGTTCCACCATCTCCTGATACTGCCGGAAGAAAAAGGTCAGGAGCAGCGTGCGGATATGCGCGCCGTCCACGTCGGCGTCGGTCATGATGATGATTTTGTGATACCGCAGCTTCTCCAGATCCGTATCTTCCTCGCCGATGCCCGCGCCCATGGCCGTAATCAGATTCTTGACTTCCTTGTTGGCAAGCATCTTGTCGAAGCGCGTGCGCTCGGTATTGAGAATCTTGCCGCGCAACGGCAGAATGGCCTGATTTTTCGGATTCCGTCCCTGCTTGGCGGAACCGCCTGCGGAATCCCCTTCCACGATGAAGAGTTCGGATTCGGCGGGGTCCTTGCTCTGGCAGTCGGCCAGCTTGCCGGGCAGAGCGTTGTCCGTCAGCGCTCCCTTGCGCCGGACAAGCTCCTTGGCGCGGCGGGCCGCGTCACGGGCACGGGCCGCATCCAGGGCCTTTTCGACGATAAGACGGATATCCTTGGGATTTTCCTCAAAGTAATTCGTCAGTCTGTCGTAGACCACGCCCGCAACGATACCCGCGACCTCACTGTTGCCCAGCTTGGTTTTGGTCTGGCCCTCAAACTGCGGCTGCGGCAGCTTGACGCTGATCACGGCCGTCAGGCCTTCACGCACATCATCGCCGGAAAGGGCCGTGCCTTTCAGCTTCTTGACGAGATCGGCCTGATTCTTGACATAGCCGTTGATGGCGCGGGTCAGAGCCGTGCGGAAGCCCACCAGATGGGTGCCGCCTTCTCCCGTGCGGATATTGTTGGCAAAGGTATGGATATTTTCCTTGTAACCTGCATTGTACTGCAGGGCAAAATCCACTGTCACATTGTCCACGATGCCTTCGCCGTCGATAATGGGATGAATGCCCGGATCGCCGTCGTTCAGATCGTTGACGAACTGACGTATACCGCCCTCGGCATGAAAGACATGCTCTTCGCCCGTGCGCTCGTCGATGCATTGAATGGTCAGGCCCTTGTTCAGATAGGCCAGTTCCTCAAAGCGCTTGCGCAGGGTGTCGTAGGAAAATTCCAGGACCTCGAAAATTTCCTCGTCGGGCTTGAAGGTGACGGTCGTGCCGTGACCCTCCACTTCGCCGATGACCGTCAGCTCGTCCTGCGGCACGCCGCGCGCGTAATGCTGACGATAGCGCTTGCCGTCGCGGCGCACCGTAACGGTCAGGCTTTCCGAAAGGGCGTTGACGCAGGAAACACCCACCCCGTGCAGACCGCCGGAAACCTTGTAGCTGGTATTGTCGAACTTGCCGCCCGCATGCAGTTTCGTCATGACGACCTGCACGGCGGGCACGCCTTCCTTGGGGTGAATGTCCACCGGGATGCCGCGCCCGTCGTCCCGCACGGTCACGCTGTTGTCCATGTGCAGCACGATCTCCACCCGGGTGCA
>CAMBWG010000429.1 GCA_945871415.1 uncultured Desulfovibrio sp. | reverse complement strand
CCCGCCGGACGCCGCCCCGGCGAAAGGCCCGCGCGCGAGCGCAGAATGGCCCGCACCGTCAGTTCCACGGCTTCGTCCTGTCCGAAGACAAGCTTTTTCAGGGACGCTTCCAGCCCGGCCAGCTTCTGGCGTTCTTCGCCGGAAACCGAAGACACGGGCACGCCCGCCATGCGGGCCACCACCTGTTCCACGTCGGCAAGCCGCACATGCGGGCGGGGCTGTTCGTCCGCCCCCTCCGTCTTCGTATCCGTCTTTTTATCTGTCGCGTCGGCCTTGCCGCTCTCGTCCTCACGCCGTTTCTTCCGAAGGGCGGCCGCTTCGCGCAGGCGCACCAGCGCCCCGCTTTCGTCCAGCACGTCAATGGCCTTGTCGGGCAGCAGCTTGTCCCGCACATGCCGGGCCGAAAGGCGCACCATGCCTTCCAGCGCGTCGGCGTCGTATTCCACATGATGAAAGTCGGCGTAGCGCGCTTTCAGCCCCTGCAGAATGGCCAGACATTCCTCCTGACTGGGCTCGCGCACGTCAATACGCTGAAAACGCCGCGCCAGGGCGCGATCCTTTTCAAAATGATTGCGGAATTCCTCGTAGGTGGTGGAGCCTATGCAGCGCAGATCCCCGGCTGCCAGCATGGGCTTCAGCAGATTCGACGCGTCCATGGAACCGCCGGACGTGGACCCCGCCCCCACGATGGTATGAATCTCGTCAATAAAAAGAATGGAATGGGGAATGTCCTTCAGCGCCTGCACTACGTCCTTCAGACGCCGCTCAAAATCCCCGCGATAGCGCGTCCCTGCCAGCAGCAGGCCCATGTCCAGCGCAAACAGGCGCGTTTCTTCCAGCGTGGGGGGCACATGGCCTTCGGCAATGCGCAGGGCCAGCCCTTCGGCCAGCGCCGTCTTGCCCACGCCCGGCTCGCCCACGAAGAGCGGATTGTTCTTGCGGCGGCGGCTCAGCACCTCAACGGCGCGCGCCAGCTCCTCATCCCGTCCCACCAGCGGATCAATCCTGCCCTCGCGCGCCCGCACCGTGAGATCCGTCGCGTACAGCTCAAGCGGATTCTTTTTCTTCTCCTTCCCTTCTTCCTCATCCCCGGACACGCCTTTGGAGCCGCCGCCCTCTTCCAGCCCGTGAGAAATGAAGGTGAGCACGTCCAGACGTTCCACGCCCTGCCGCTGCAGATAATAGCGGGCGTAGCTCTGCTCTTCTTCCATGATGGAAACCAGCAGATCGCCAAGCTGCACCTGCGTGCGCCCGGAAGAACGGATATGTCCCACGGCGCGATCCAGCACGCGCTGCACGGCTTCCGTCTGCACGATGTCCAGACGGCTTTCCTGCGGCAGCGGCGTAAATTCCGAAGCAAAAAACTGCTCCAGCTGCTCCCGCAGCAGGTCGGCGCTGGCGCCGCTGCCTTCCAGAATCAGCTCTCCGGTATGATTGAGGGAAAAGGCAAAAAGAAGATGTTCCACCGTCAGCAGCTCGTGCCGGCGGCGCTGCACTTCGGCAATGGCGCCGCGCAGCACGTCTTGAACGTCGTTGCTCAACATGGGCGTCACTCAGCCGCGCAGGGCGGCAGGAAAGATTGCGGGGGACAACACGTCAACATTTTTCCATGGTACAGCGCAGCGGATAGCCAGCGGCCCGGGCGCGGCGCTCCACGCTCCTGACCTTGGCTTCCGCCACTTCAAAGGTATAGACGCCGCACTGACCGACGCCTTTCTGATGCACGTTAAGCATAATGGCCGTGGCCTCGTCCACGGTCTTGCGGAAAATGTCGCACAGAACGGCAACGACAAATTCCATGCTGGTATAATCGTCATTATGCAGCAGAACGCTATAGCGATCCGGCTCCTTGATCTTGCCTTCCACAAGACACTGGCTGTCGCCGTCCATATCCGGCTGTCTGCTCATGCCGTTTCCTCCGTGCTCTCCCCGTGCGTCAGTCCCAGCGCCTCGCGCAACCGCGTACGCTCGGGCTCCTCAAAAACAAAGGACAGCTGCGGCGGCAGCCCCTGCGCGCCGCGCCACTCCTGATGCAGGGCATGATAACTCTTGGTGCTGGTTTCGCATTTGTCAAGATGCAGGCAGCGCTCCGCCGTTTCAATGGCTTTCGGGTCGCCCTCGATCTCTATAATCCGCGTAAAGGGAACCCGATCCAGCGCCACCAGCACGCCGGGCAGGCGCCATTCCTCCCGAACCTTTTCATAGCAGGCCCGTTCCACATAGCCGAGCCCCTCAAAAATTCCGCGCAGGGACGCCGCCTCGCTGATGCCGCATTCCCGTTCCTCACGCACCTTGAACGGCCCGTCGGCGCGCGACGGCATCTTGAGCGTCAGCACGTGGCGCTTCCGGTCGGGCCATTCCTGCGTCCGCAGCCGCAGCAGAAAACCCGCGTCGGCAAAGCCGCCCTCTTTCCTGTCGAAAATGCGGTTGCTTTCAAAATGCACGCCCAAGGGCACGCCGCCCATCTCACGCAACCGGCGACGGACGGCATCAAAATCAGGGTCAAGATATTTGCGTTCGATTTCCAGTGACATGCGTTCTTG
>CAMBWG010000428.1 GCA_945871415.1 uncultured Desulfovibrio sp. | reverse complement strand
CAGTCTGGAAGTGCTGCTGCCGTTTCTGCAATGTCTGCCCGGCACGGAGTCCGTTATTGTCCCCGTGTGCGTGGGGACGGCGCGGCCCGCCGTGCTGCGGGCCGCCGGGGCCGTGCTGGCCGAACTGCTCGCCGGCCGGGATGACGCGGCCTTTGTCGTCAGCTCCGACCTGAATCACTATGAACCGGAAAAGGTGACCTGCATCAAGGACAGGGCCGCGCTGGATCGCGTGCTGGCGCTGGACCCGGACGGACTGCTGGATGTCGTCGCCCGGCATTCCATCACCATGTGCGGCGCGGCGCCTATGGCGCTGGCGCTCTACGCCCTGCATGCCCTGCACGAGGCGAGCGGCCGCCCCCTGCCGCAGGCCGCCGTCCTGCTGCACGAAACTTCCGCCCGCGTTTCCGGTGATACGAAGCATTGCGTCGGCTATGCGGGCGTGCGCTTCTGGCAGGAGTAAATGAGAGCATTTTCAGTTTGAAATGCAACGCGTTTCAAACTGAAAATGCTCTGGCTCAATTACATAAGCGTGTTGAAGGCTTCGCGTATGATCCGGGCCATGAGTTTTCGCCTTTTTTCCAGAAATTCCCGGTATTCCATAGTTTCCCAGCCGTCAGGAAGCGCGTGGAGATAGAGGGCGCGTTGCAGGTGCTGCGGGGAGCGGCAGGCCGCAAGCTGTCCGGGGAAGTAGTCGGCAGGGGCGGCATCGGCAATCATGACGTTTCTGTCCCACTCCACAAGCGCATAGTTGGCAATCTGATTGCGATCTCGATCATCCGTAAAGCCGATGTGCGCAAGGTAGGCTTTGGGGAAAAGATGATGGCGTTCCAAAGCTTCTCTGTGTCCTCTCATGACCTGATCAAGCATATCCGCAACTTTCAGATCAGAGAAAAGCACCGGGGCATCCAGAAGAACAAGGGCCGCATAATATCCGAAGAGCGAAGGACTGCGCGCCGCGGCTGTCGCAAGATGGTTGGGCAACGTAATGGACCAGAAGTCCTCGGTAAGCGTATCCTGTACAATTTTATCAAGGTAGCTCAGAAATTCCTGACCGGAGAGAATATTGCGTAAATCTGCCAGATCGGCTTCCATAGTTGATTCCGGCGAGCCTGAATAACGTCCCGTCAACGCGCTCATGAAAAACCAGCGCGCAATGGTTCTGCGCAGGACATCCCCGGTCAGGTCAAAGTCATATTTCCCGATGAGAAACAGGGCATAGGCGTAGAGTACGGCCGTTTCGCCGGCAATCATTTTTTCACTGCGGAAGCCGGCAGTATAGAGGCATCGGAGAAAATCTTTCCAGTTTTGCAGATTCAGGGCTTTGCTCTGTGCTTCCTTGAACCGCTCAAATTGCGTTTCGCGGAGCTGCGGGCTTACCTCGCCCGTATCCAGGTCCTTGCCGCGCAGAACCTGATAGCCGTATTTCAGACGGGCGCGTTTGAAAGCCAGCACAACGGGAACGCGCAGCATATCGCCCGGTTCCGGTTTGATAAAATAATTATAGGGACTCGCCTGCCCATCTCCCGGGATTCTGGAATTCTTGCAGAAGTTTTCCAGCTCCTGCCGTCCCTCATCCCAGAAAACGGACATAAGCGTCAGGATGAAGTCGGATTGATTCAGCTTCTGTCCGCCGCTGTTTACTCTTACAAAAATATCGGACACCAGCTCTTCATCCGTGTTCCTGTCAATTTCAAGAGCCGAAAAAGTGTAGCTTCTGATATTGAAAAGGCGTTCAATATTTTCGGCAATAGTTTCTTCCTGTGCGGTCGGGAGGCTCCCTTGGCTTGTCTCAAGCTGCTCCAGAAAGTTGTTGATGTATTTCCTGCTGCCTGTTTGAGTGAATAAGTCGGAAATATTTGCAATCCATTCTGGACTGCGGGCAATGGCCGCGGTGGAAACGGCGAACTCCCCTTTTTCAGGATGAAAGGCAATGTTGATTGTCCGATGCTGAAAATTTTTATCCAGTACAGGCACGCCCTTCATAACGGCATATAATGATGTCAGGCGTTGCTGGCCGTCAATGATAAGGAGATCCGCTCTGTTTGTTCCGTGGGCGCTATCGCCAATCTGTCTGCTTTCCTGACTGGATGCCGCCCAGAACAGGAGAAAGCCGACCGGATAGCCCTTGAACATGGAATCGAACAGGTCGCGCACCTGTGCATTGCTCCAGACAAAGGGACGTTGTATTTCGGGGAGTCCCAGAATGCCGTGATCGATATTGGAGATAAGCCATTCAACCGGGCACGAGATGGGTTTGAAGAGCGTTGCGGACATATCTGTTCCTTATCAGTCAGCATCTGTTTCCTGTAAATAAAGCATTTTCAGTTTAAAATTCTGTGCCGACGCTTCACATTGTGCCTTTTTCAGAGGTAAAACGTTCTGATTTTTCCTCGGGGGGACGGCGACTAAGGAAGACCGACAAGGCTGCCGCAACGCCCGGTGACCCGATAAACGCGCGCTGGGGAAGGGGAGAGGGGTCCGGGGCGAGGGGAAAACCCTCTCGCGCGAGCAGAGGGGTTTCCCCGCTCCCCGGGGCTTTGGGTG
>CAMBWG010000427.1 GCA_945871415.1 uncultured Desulfovibrio sp. | reverse complement strand
GGGCCGCGTTGGCTGGCTCGTCATTACATACCGATTGCGCCGGTGCGTCAGTGCGCCGCGCAGGACGCCGTGAATCGCATCATCCACGCCCGACGCTTCGTCAACAACGATGAGCAGATTGTTATTGTGCTGGCCGGCAAGGTTTTCAGGGGCGCTCTTGCTGGCGGTCTTGGGCAGGACATACCAGGAGTCTTTGTAGCCGCGGGCGTAGTAGCGGCGCGTTTCCTTGACGAAAAAGCCGCGCATCCACGGGTACATGCGGTCCATGCACGCGATCACATCGTCCAGATATTTCCAGACGACGCTGCGCGCCTGCTCGATATTGGTGGCGGTCAGGATGGCATTGGAATGCGGAAAGACGCGCATGTTCCAGTCCAGCAGCCAGGCCAGACACCAGCTCTTGCCTGTGCCATGACCGGAGGCAACGGCAACGCGCGCGCCGGGACGCTGGCAGGCGTCCACAAATTCCATTTGCTGCCATGTGGGCGTCACATTGCAGTTCTCCAGGATGTAGTCGTGGAAGTTGTCGTAATACCGCTCCCGGAAATCCTGATAGCGCGGATCGGCAAGAATATTCGGCGGTCTATTTGCCATCGCGATCTCCATCGTCCGGCGAAAAGTGATCCGCTGCCTGGGCGTGCAGGGCCTGCATCTGCTCACGCCGTGCCGACAGTCCTTCCTTCTGGGCTTCAATCTCCTGTTTGCGCGCCAGCACTTTGGCTTCCATCTCTTCATCTGAAACGGTGCGATACGCCCCGCCTGCCGGATCATCCGGCACCAGCTCGGCCGCAGTCTTCACGGCCTGAATATGGGTGGATAGGACCGAGGAAATAGCGGCGGCGTCCTTCGGAGAAATTTTGCCCCCGGCGACGCGGCGAAGAATGCTCAGGGTCAATGCCGGGAGATCGTCTTCCTTGCCCCTCGGTATGGTGAAATTCACGGAATCAAGGCTTTCCCCGGCGATACTCATAACCAGCTCAATGGCCCGGAGATCGCCCGCCTTGGCTTTTTTCAGCAGGGCCGCGGCAATCGCATCGCGGGTATCGGAGCCGTCCTCCTCCCTGCCGTCAAGCATTGCCGTGATTCGCGCCCGAATGGCCTTTTTTTCGCGCCGGGCCTCGCCGGACTTTCTGCCCCCGGCAGCGCCCCTTTTCCTTGCTTCGTCCTTGCTTCGAGCCGGTTGCAGGTTCTCTTTTCCTCGTGGCATTTCCAGTTCCCTGTTTACCCGTGCGCGCCTGTGCCGCCTTCTTTCAGCGTCTGCATGATGGTGCGCCCCTCGACAACAAAGCGCATGGCATCCCGCAGTAACTCGCTCACCTCCATCGCCGCCTCGCACGTCTCATGCGTATAGCCGCAGAGCTGGCACCGGCGTGTCCGCACGATACAGCTCCGCATGGAGGAGGTATTGACCACCCGGGTTGCCGCCGCCCCGCAGGCAGGGCAGGCATACTGCTTTCCGCATCCTCCTTCGTTCATGCTGTTTTCCTTTCGCCCTGACGTGTTGCCAGCTCGCAGAGAGCGGCGTTGAGCTTCGCGTAAAGCTCATTGTTTTTCTTGCGATATCTCTCGATTTCCACTTCCTTCCAGGCAAGCGCCTCGCGCAGCCGGTCAAGCTCGCAGTGGATACAGAGGCCGTTCTCGTCAAGAAGCAATTTCTGCCGGCACTTGACGCAGACCCCCAGTGTCCTGTCAGCAAAGTCCGCAGGCATGGTTCCTCTCCTTTCAGAATTGCCGCCACAGGGAAAAAAGAAGCGCCACCACAAGCATGACGGCTGCAATCCACGGCCGGTAGTCGATTGCGGCAAGGGAACAGCGTCCCCATCCCCAGGGATTAAAGCCCCGACGATAGAAAGGACACCGGCGACCGAAACAGGTTGACGCAAAATAGAGGCGTCCTCCTCCGTTCCGGCCGACCGGCAGAACCAGATTGAATCCTCCGGCCGGCATGGCGGAAATGCCGCCGTCCTGTGTCGTCTGCTGGATGGAAATGCGCCCCATCGGGCACCAGATACCTTCGTCCCCGGTGTTGCGAGCCATTACTTCCCGCCTCCGCTGCCGCCCAGACCGAGCGAGTACAGAATCACCGTCCCGAACTTGGAAAGAAACCAGCCGAGGAGTACGCCCGCGCCGGAAAGGATGGTCGCGCCCCAGCCCAGCGCCCGCCGTATGCCGCGCGCTTCGGCTTCCTGCGCGGCAAGATGCCGTTCAATGGCGGCAATACGGTCGGATTGTGTGGCAATAACTCCTTCCTGTTCCTCCAGCTTGTCGCGCAGTTCGCTTGCAAGACCGTCAATGGCGCGCCGGATGGCCTTGGCTTCGGCGGTCTGCCCATCAACCTTGGAAAGCACCTCGCCAATCTTGACGCCAATTTCATAGAGGTGCTGTTCGAGCTGACTCCCTCCCTGCTGTCTGGCTTCCTGCGGCGGATGCTGCTGGGCGTGATTCTCCCAGGAAAAAAGCCTGCGGCGATCCGGGGACATGGCTACACGCCTCCCGCAGCGGTGAGCGCCGCGCCGATGGTCGCAAGGTCCAGCGGGGGAAAGCCGTATTCCG
>CAMBWG010000426.1 GCA_945871415.1 uncultured Desulfovibrio sp. | reverse complement strand
TGTTCCGCATGCCGTGGCAGGAGTTAAAGGATGCGGCCCGGCAGGCACGCTGCGAAAATGTGGGGCAGCACGTCTTTGTGCGTGGGCTCATTGAATTTTCCAATGTCTGCCGCCGCAACTGTCTCTACTGCGGCCTGCGACGGGAAAATCGTGCGATACGCCGCTATTGTCTGAAAAAAAAGGATATCCTCGCGGCGGCGCGCGCAGCCGCCGCCGCGGGCGCGGATACCGTTGTCCTGCAATCGGGAGAGGCCGGTCGCAATCCCGAATGGCTGGCGGAGATCGTTGCGGCCGTCAAGGCCGCAACCGCTCTGCCCATTACCCTGAGCGTAGGCGAACAGCCCCGCTCCTGGTATGCGCTCTGGAAGGAGGCCGGCGCCAATCGTTTCCTGATCCGGCATGAAACAGCCAATGCCCGGCTGTATGCCGCGCTGCATCCCGGCTACACGCTGGCGCAACGGCGACAGGCTCAGGAAGCGCTTGCGGCCCTCGGCTATGAACTGGGTACCGGCTTTCTGGTCGGCGTGCCGGGACAGAAACCGGAATCACTGGCGGACGACATCCTGCTGACACGGGACATGAGAGCGTCCATGTGCGGCGTCGGGCCGTTCATTCCTCAAAGCGCCACCCCTCTGGCCCATGCGCCGCACGGCTCCATCCCGCTGACACTGCGCGTCATGGCCGTGCTGCGACTGGCCGCGCCGTGGCTCAATATGCCTGCCACCACAGCTCTTGCCAGCCTTGATCCGACACGAGGGCAGCAGGAGGGACTCGAAGCGGGCGGCAATGTTCTCATGCCGTCGTTCACGCCCCGTCTCCGGCAGGCAGCCTACCGTATTTATGACGGCAAAGCGCGCGTGGACATGGAGGCTGTCCGTTGCGCCATCGAAAACGCCGGTCTTAAAGCATCTTCAGTTTGAAACGCTGTGCGTTTCAAACCATACGGCCTGTCGTTTCGCGGAAAAAACGCGGTTTTTCCGTTCACTCTGGGCCGGGCGGCGCTGTGCCGCCGTCTCGCGTTTCTCTTTTTCAAAGTTGAAACGCTCTGAGCATACGCTGCCCGCCCCCATGCCTCCAAAGGAAATTCAATGAATACACAAGGCCTTGAAGCGTCTCCGAAATCATCCCGTCTCCATATCGGCCTGTTTGGGAGGCGGAATGCGGGTAAATCCTCCCTGCTGAACGCCCTTGCCGGACAAACGGCGGCCATTGTATCACCCATTCCGGGATCTACGACCGATCCTGTGGAAAAAACCATGGAAATGCTGCCACTTGGCCCTGTTGTCCTGATTGATACTGCCGGACTGGACGACGAAGGCCCTCTGGGGCGACAGCGCGCGGACCGCAGTCTGCACGCGCTGCGGGATGTGGACGTGGCGCTGCTGATTACAGAAGGCCCTCAGTGGGGTGACGCTGAAAACAGCCTGCTCCGACTGCTGACGGACGAGGGCATTCCTTTTGCCATTGTGCGCAACAAGTGCGATCTCGGGGCCGCCGCATGGCCGGAGCGGCCTGAAGGCGTCAGCGCAGCTGTTCCCGTTGCGAATGTTTCCACAGTCACCGGGGAGGGACTCCCCGCCCTGCGTGATCTGCTTGCGCGTCTTGCTCCCGGCGCGCAGGAAACGCCCCCGCCGCTGCTTCACGATCTTCTGCCGGAAAACGGGCTTGTGCTCTTCATTGTGCCGCTGGACTCGGGCGCGCCCAAAGGCCGCCTCATCCTCCCTCAGGTGCAGAGCATTCGCGACTGCCTTGACGGCCGCAAGCTCGCGCTTGTGGCGACGGAAAAGGATATGGGGCAGGCGCTGACCTCTCTCGCCCGTCGCCCCGATCTGGTAGTCTGCGACTCGCAGGTAGTGCATCTCGCATCACGAGAACTGCCGCCCTCGCTGCCTCTGACGACCTTTTCCCTGCTCATGGCCCGCGCCCGTGGCAATATGACGCAGCTGGCTCAGGGCGCGGCCGCGCTTTCCCATCTCCGGCCCGGAGATTTTGTTCTGCTGCGGGAGGGCTGCTCGCATCACCCCCAGAAAGACGATATAGGCCGTGTCAAGCTGCCGCGCCTGCTGGAAAAAATTGCGGGCGGTCCGGTCAAAACGCGGATGCTGGCCGGAAAACATGCGGAGGCGGACGAAGAGCCCGCGCCGGTTCTCGTCATTCACTGCGGCGCCTGCACCCTCACCCGGCGGCAGATGCTGCGACGGCAGCGTGATGCCCAGCGCCTCGGCATACCCATGACCAATTACGGCATGGCCATATCCTTTGCGCAGGGTGTTCTTGGCCGGGTTCTCTCGCCCTTCCCCGACGCCCTGCGCGCCTTCAATGAAGCGCTGGAAAAGCCCCGGACATAGTCCCCTTTCCTCCTGCATCGCGCAAATAGAGCATTTTCAGTTTGAAACGCCAGCGTTTCAAACCATACGGCCTGTCGTTTCGCGGAGAAAACGTGGTTTTTCCGCAAATATCCATCGTTACCTGTCAGACCTGATGCGTAGTTTTTGGGGAGGATGGGGGAGTTTGAGGGGGCCTGTCCCGGCAGATAACAAAAAAGCCCCTTTCCGGGGCATCGGGGGACGGC
>CAMBWG010000425.1 GCA_945871415.1 uncultured Desulfovibrio sp. | reverse complement strand
GCACGGGCAGATCTATCTGCGTCGCGTCGCCGGTAACGACAACGCGCGAACCGAAGCCCATGCGCGTAAGGAACATCTTCATCTGTTCCCTGGTGGTGTTCTGCGCCTCGTCCAGAATAATGAAGGCATCGTTGAGCGTGCGCCCACGCATGAAGGCCAGCGGGGCAACCTCGATGGTGCCGACCTCCATCATGGCGGCGACCTTGGCCTGCGGCATCATATCGTGCAGGGCGTCATAGAGGGGCCGGAGATAAGGGTTCACCTTCTCCGCCAGATCGCCGGGCAGGAAGCCCAGCCGCTCTCCGGCTTCCACAGCGGGGCGGGTCAGCACAATGCGCTTGACCTTGTGCTGCTGCAGCATGTTCAGCGCCATAGCCACGGCAAGATAGGTCTTGCCGGTGCCAGCCGGTCCTACGGCAAAGACCATTTCATGGCTGCGCAGAAGGCCGAGATAGGTTTTTTGTGCCAGATTGCGGGCCGTAACCGTCTTGCGCGGCGTGGCGACGAAGACAGCTTCCTTATAGATCTGGCGGAGATTGACCCCGGGATCGGCGGTCAGCATGGCATAGGCGCGGGAAACGTCCTGCCCGCTGATTTCCATGCCGCCGCGCGCCAGTTCGTACAGCTGCAGAAAGAGATTGCAGAGCCGTCGGCGGACGATCTGATCCGGCGTATCAATATAAAGTCCGGCGCCGCAGGTGGCGAGTCTGGCGCCGCTGGCGGCGGCGAGGATATCCAGATGAGCATTGTGGGGGCCGAACAGAAGATTTGCGGCATGGGGATCGTCGAATTCGAGCGATTCCTGCGAAGATGATGGGGCTTGCATGGGAGACACTCTAGTGCATTTGCCGGGCGCTGTCCATGTTTGGCACGACAGGATATTGTTTTGGCCCGCTCCTTGCATAATTTGAGACAAATTCGAGAAAAGGAAGTTTTTTCCGTTTTTAGTCAAGAGATTAACAGGAGCCCACCATGTCGTCCATTAACGGCCTTGGCGCCTATTCCCCCTATATGCAGTACAACTGGCAGAGTGCCTCTTCTTCCTCTTCGTCCCTCGGCAATGCCCAGACCGCGCTCACGAGCATGAGCGGGCAGGGCATGCTCGGGCAGATTTCCAGCATGGTCGAGCTGACGCGCTATGCTATGGAACAGATGGGTCTTGATGACAACGACAGAGTGACCTTTTCCCAGATCAGCAAGTATCGCAACGAGTTGAGCCAGTCGTTCGATACGGAGCTGCGCTCCGCCCTGTCCGCCGCCGGTATCCAGAACATGAACGGTCTTACCTTCACCCTGTCCCCGAGCGGCAGCATTTCCGTCCAGAGCGACAACGCGTCGGACAAGCTGGCGGCTCAGGCCTATATCGACGCCCACCCCGAGCTGGGTCAGAGCCTGATTAAGGGCATCAGCGACGAAGGCGTGACGCTGACCAGCACCGTCAGTTTCCGTCTGAGCGGCAGCAGCTTTATTGTGCTGGAGCCGGAAGCTGAAGATTTGACGGTGGCACTGGGCGACAATGCCGAGCTTTCGGACAAGCTGCGCGAAGGTCTGGAGGCGCTGGGCGTGGAAATGGGCGACGGCCTGGGCCTGAGCTTCAATGAAGACGGTCAGCTGGTGGTCGATCCCGATACCCCCAATGCCGAAGCCGCCAATGCCTGGCTGGCGGAACAGACCGAGCTGACGGACGAACTGAAGAAGCTTATCGCCGATGCCGGCGCGGATACCGAAAGCGTGACGCTTACCCTGCCCGCTTCGGGCAGCATGACGGCGGAAGTGGCCCCGCAGGAGAACAAGGACCTTCAGGAGAAGCTTCAGAAGGCTCTGGAAGAAGCGGAACTGGGCCAGTCCCTGCGCGACGGTCTGAAGGCGGAAGGGCTGATCGGCGCGAGCGGCAGCCTGTCGCTGAGCTTTGACGCCGACGGCAATCTGGTGGTTGATCCCGAAACGGAAAACGCCGAAGCCATCAATGCCTGGCTGGCCGAGCAGACGGAAGCTGTGGACGCCCTGCGCGCCGCGTGCAGGGAAGCGGGGGTGGATGAGACCAAGGCTTCCTTTACCCTGACCGCTGCCGGCGAACTGCAGGCCTCCGTTTCCGGGCAGCAGGCAGGCAAGGACGAACTTGACGCCGCGCGCGCCGCGTTTGCCAGGATGAGCGACGAAGCCAGGAGCCTGCAGGACGGTCTGGCCGCCCTGTCCATTGACCTTGACGCGGAATTCACCATCAAGATCAACAGCGACGGTACTGTCACCATCGGCGGCGTGCATCCCGATGTTGAAAAGATTCAGAAGGTCTTTGACAACAACAAGAGCCTGGTCAAGACCTACAGCCAGATTGAGGCGCTTTCCGGTCTGGATCAGGCGCGCGCCGCCATGAATATCTCGCCGTCGGCCATGCGCAAGACTTTGCAGATGGAAAGCATTGCGGCGGCATGGTGGAGCGGCAGCATGAGCAACTCCTATTTCGGGACCTACAGCGGCCAGAACGGGCTCAGTCTGCTTTCCGGCCTGAATATGAATATTTAGAGCGTTTCAACTTTGAAAAAGGTGAAACGCGAGGCGGCGGCACAGCGCCG
>CAMBWG010000424.1 GCA_945871415.1 uncultured Desulfovibrio sp. | reverse complement strand
GGCGTTCCGTCGTCCCTGACGGCCGCAGCGCAGCGTTGCGGGCGTCACCAGCATTGCAGGGGGACGATATGCGCCTGACTCTGGCAAAAAAAATCGGCGGGGGCTTTACGCTTCTGCTTGTCTGCATAGGCGTCATGGCGTCCCTTGCCATTGACGTCATGAAACGTGCCGGAGAAGTTTCCGAAAGCACCGCGCTGGACTGCATCCCCAAGCTGATGCACTTCAACAACAGCGTCGGCAATCTTCTGCAGGGCGCGTATCATATGCGCGTCTTCTTTGAAAACGGCGATCAGGAAAGCTACAGCCGCGGACAGGACTATATCAGGGCGCTGGATCAAAATTTCAGAGATTTCGTCGCGCTTAACCAGAAATATACCGACGAACAAAGCAGCCGCTTTATTGAAACCTTCAAGACGCTTTACGGCAACTATACCCGGAGCGGCGCCGACGGCTACGAGATCCAGAATCAGGCCGAACAGGCCACCCGGCTCATGCAGGAACGCGCCGCCTTTGCCGTGCGCACGCTCGGCACGCTTATGGACACCATGAGCGAGACCCTGCGCACATTCCTTGCCGCCGGCAACACGCAGGCCGTGGAGCAGTATTCCCGCAACATGGCCGCGGTCGCCGCCCTGACCCGGCGTCTTCAGGATACGGAGCGCGATCTGCTTCAGACCGCCCGGGGCAGGGACGCCGGGGCTCTGGCCCGTCAGGTTGCGGCGCTGGACGCTCTCTGCAAGGACTTCACGCCCCTGCGCGACCATCTGCTGCGTCAGGAATGCCGCGTCATGTTCGACGATGTGGAAAAGGCCCTTACCGCCTTTGCCGAACAGGCCCGTCTGATGAGCCGTCTGCAAATACAGCGCATGGATGTCGGCGCCGTGCGCGTACGCAGTTACAATCAGCTCCACACAGAGATTTCCGAAACCTCGCGTCACCTTTCGCAGCGTGCCATTGCCGATGTGACGCGCACCCACAGCAGTCTGCGCACCTCGCAGGACGTCATGCTGTTTGCCAGCCTGCTGCTGCTCGTCCTTGGCGCGCTGTCCGCCGTCATCATCACGCGGGCCATTACCCGCCCGCTGGCCAGAACACAGGAATTTGCCGAGGCCGTGGCCCGGGGGAATCTTGAGCAGACCCTCGATGTCCGCAACAGCGACGAAACCGGCCGTCGGGCCGACGCCCTGCGGCACATGGTGCAGAACCTCCGGCAGACCATCACCGCCGCCAACGACAAGGCCGCGGAAGCCCGCATTGCCACCCGGCAGGCGCAGGAAGCCACCGCTCAGGCGGAACAGGCGGCCCGGCTGGCCGCCGATGCTCACAAAAACGGCATGATCGCCGCCGCAGAGACACTGGAAGAACACGTCAACGCCATGTCCGCCAGTTCGCAGGAGCTGGCGGCCCAGATCGAGCACTCCCGCGAGGCCGCCGAAAATTCCGCCCGCAATCTGCATGAGGTGGCCGCCTCCATGCAGGAAATGAACGCCAGCGTACAATCCGTGGCGCACAATGCCGTCACCGCCTCGGAGCAGTCCGCTCTGGCCCGGGAACATGCCATCGAAGGCAAGGGCATGGTCCTCCATTCGCTGCAAAACGCGCGCGCCCTGCACGCGCTTTCCCTGAAGCTCAAGGACAATATGACCACGCTTCAGGAAAAGACCGACGCCATTACCCTTGTCATGGAAGTTATTTCCGACATTGCCGATCAGACCAATCTGCTGGCGCTCAACGCCGCCATCGAGGCCGCCCGCGCGGGCGATGCCGGACGCGGCTTTGCCGTGGTCGCCGACGAAGTACGCAAGCTGGCCGAAAAAACAACCGCCTCCACCGCAGATGTGGAACGGGTCATCAGCGGCATCGGCGTCAGCATGAAAGAAAGCAAGGAGGCCGTCGATACCGCCGTCAGTCAGATAGAAAATTCCGCCGCCCTTGCGGAAAAGGCCGAAGGCGCCCTCGAAGCCATCGCCGGAGAGGCCGAGAATACGGCGACGGCTCTGCACTCCATCGCCACGGCCGGCGAACAGCAGTCCGCCACCAGCGACAGCATCAACCGGGCCATCGGCGAACTGAGCGCCCTCGCCCGGCAGACTTCCGAAGCCCTGCGCCAGAGCGCCCAGGAAGTCGCCGCACTCGCCGGCCAGTCCCGCTACCTCGATACGCTGGTGGATCGCATGAAGCAGGGCGGCTGACACTGTCCCCCCGAAGGGTTCCCTCCTTTTCCCCTTCGGATGGGCACGAGGCCCGGCAGGAATACCCGCTCCTCCGGGCCTCCCTTTTTATGAAAATGAGGGAGAGTTGGGGGGAAGGGACCCCCTTGGCTGGCGCACAAGGTGTTCCCTTCCCCCCAGGCCCCCCATCCTTCCCCAACGCGCTTTTTTCGGGAGGATGGAGCGACGCGAAGACGCTGCCGCTTTCCCCGCGGCAACCGTCCCCCGGGAACGCGAAGAGACCACAGCGTATAAAAGCAAAAAGCCCGCCATACCGGCGGGCTTTTGTGCACGATAAAGAAACGCTGCGCGTTTCAAACCATACGGCCTGTCGTTTTGCGGAAAAGCCGGGGGACGGTCGGCA
>CAMBWG010000423.1 GCA_945871415.1 uncultured Desulfovibrio sp. | reverse complement strand
ATGTCCACAATGTTGAGGCGCTCCTTGATAGCTCGTATGGCGTCTCTGCTCTGCATAGGGCGTGGATGCTGCTAAGAATGGAAAGGGACACGCTGGTCTGCGTGGACAGGCGCGTTTTGCCCGCCTGCCGTTCCGTGCGTCGGAGAGCACCGCAGGATAACGCGCCCGCACAATCGCGTTATCGTTCCGCTCCTACCGCAATACGACAATGGTCATACCGTCGCCGCCGCGATCTTCCGGCGCCACGGCAAAGGAAGCGGCCGCGGGAAACGTGCGCAGGAATTCATGAATTTTGCGTCGCAGCGCTCCTGTGCCGCGTCCGTGCACGATTTCCACTTCGCCGATACCGGCCAGCAGAGCCTTGTCGAGAAAACGTTCAACCTCGGCTTCGGCCTGTTCGGCGCGCTGCCCGCGCAGATCAAGGCGCAGCAGCGACCCTTCCCGGGGAGCGGCGGCTGCCGTCGGACGGGCGGGTTCGCTGCCGGCGCGCACGGCGGCAAGCACAGGCGATACCGGGCCGTCGGCGCGCGCCGCGACAGGTGCCGCCGAAGCGCCCGCAAGCCGTACATCCTTCATGGCGGCCCAGAGAGACACGCCGTTCAGATCCACGCGTACGCGGGAGCGGCGTTCATCCACATCGGTCACGACGCCGCGCTTGTTGAAGGTCAGATGCAGCACCTGCTGCCCGGGAGCAAAATGCTCGACCTGCGGCAGTACGGAGACTTCTTCGGGGCGCAGCTCCTCGGCCAGCGAGCCGCGCAGACGGGAAAGTTCCTTGAGCGCCTGCTTGTGTCCGGCCTTGCCTTCGCGCACGGCCTTCATCAGTTCGGCGGCCTGAGCGCGCACTTCGTCATGGAGGCGCTGCCGCTCGCGGCGCAGCTTGTCCTTTTCATGCTCCAGCTGCTGTTTCGCCCGGGCCTGCCGGGCGCGCAGCTCCTGCACCTCCTCTTCCCGCTGCGCGGCAAGGGCATTCAGCCGCGCCAGCAGGGCGGACGTGTCGCCGCCATCCTGCAGAAGATAATGCTCGGCCCGGCGCAGGATGCTTTCCGGCAGTCCGTATTCCCGCGCCACATCAAGCGCCTGACTTGCGCCAACCTGATCATAGGCCAGCTTGTACAGCGGCTTTTTGCTGGCGGGATCGAAGAGCACAGAGGCTGCCCGGGCGCTTTCCCGGGTCAGCGCGTAGCTTTTCAACGAGGGAAAATGCGTGGCTGCCAGCACAAAGGTGCGGTTGTCAATGAGCTCATCCAGCACGGCCTGCGCCAGCGCCGCCCCCTGAGCCGGGTCCGTCCCCGCGCCGAATTCGTCGAGCAGCACAAGGCCGCTTTCGCCGAGATATTTCCAGGCCTTGGCAAGATGCCGGATTTGAGCAGTAAAGGTCGAAACATTGTCGGTCAGGCTCTGTTCGTCGCCAATGAAGGCGTCCAGACGCGAGAACCACGGCAGATGCGAGCCCCCGGCGGCGGGCACCGGAAGGGCGCTCATTGTCATGGCGGCAATCAGCCCCAGAGTCTTGAGGCAGACGGTCTTGCCGCCCGCGTTGCCGCCGGTGATGATCAGCGCCCGTTCGCCGGGGCGCAGCACAATGTCCAGAGGCCGGACACGGGCCCGGCTCTTCTGTTCGCTTTCGGCGGCCTCGCCGCGCAGCAGCGGGGCCAGCATGAGCAGGGGATGACGCGCCCCCAGCAGCTGAATGCCTTCCGCCGCGCTCGTGATGGGCACGCAGCGGCCGTCTATGCTTTCCGCAAGGGCCCGCTTGGCCTGAAGAAGGTCCAGCTCCGCCAGCAGGCGCAGAGCCGCGTGTGCGCCGGGCAGTTCGGCGCGCAGCAGATCGGCCAGATAGGCCAGCACCTTACGCTCTTCCTCGCGCTCTTCATGCTTGAGTTCCTGAAGACGATTGTTGATGTCCACCAGGAACATGGGTTCGAAATAGCAGGTTTCGCCCGTTTGCGACCAGTCATGGATGATGCCCTGCATGCGGCCCTTGAAATTGGATTTGAGGGGCAGCACATAGCGGTCGGAGGACAAGGTCATGAACTCGTCCTGCAGGTAGTGCAGCATGTTGTACTGCACGGCATAATCCTTGACCTTGCGCATGCAGCTCTGATGCAGACGGCGCAGTTCCACACGTACCTGATAGAGTTCGGGAGAGCTTTCGTCCCTGAGCAGGGCGTCGTCGGAGATGCAGCGATTCAGAGCCGCCGTCAGCTGTACCGGCAGGGGCTCGGCATCCGCCAGCGCCAGCAGGCGCGGCCATTGCCGTTCCGCATCGGGCACGGCGATGGACTGCCGGGCGGCCTGCGCCTGGCGCAGCATTTCCCGCAGCGCCCAGAATGCCTCGGCATCGGGCTGCGCGCTTGCGCCGCGCCGTTCTTCCATAACGCGCAGCAGACCGCTCACGTCAGGGAAAGCGGTCAGGCGGAAACCGCCTTCGGCAAGGGGGCGCTCCAGCCAGACAGCCGCCTCCTCATAGAGGCGGGCGGCTTCGGATGCCGTTTCGGCATCGGGCAGGGGAGCGAGATGCCGGGCGCGTTCGTGTCCGGCGGCAGTGCGGCATAATTCGGCCAGATGGGCCGTAATTTCGC
>CAMBWG010000422.1 GCA_945871415.1 uncultured Desulfovibrio sp. | reverse complement strand
GAAGCCACGCTGCAACGACTGGAACGCGGTTACCGCAGCGAGGAAATAGCCGGAGCCCGGGCCGATGCGGCCGCTGCCCCCGCCCTTGCCGAAAATGCCCGTATCAACCTGCATCGCGTGGAGGCCATGCGTTCTTCCAACGCCATTTCCCAGAAGGAAGTGGACAATGCCCGCGGCACCTATCGCAACGCCGCCGCCAAGCACAAAGCCGCGCGGGAGCAGCTTGCGCTGGTCAGCGCAGGCTACCGCGAAGAGGAAATTCTGGCCCAGCGCGCCGTCGTGGCGGCCACACGCGCCGCCCTGCAACAGGCGCTCATCCATCTCAACGATGCGGAACTCAAGGCCCCGCAGGACGGCATTGTCCTGACGCGGGCGCGCGAAGCGGGCGCCATCGTGGATACCGGGCAGACCGTCTATACCCTGAGTCTTGTCAATCCCGTATGGCTGCGCGTCTATGTGGACGAGCCGCGACTGGGGCGCATCAGGCCCGGCATGCGCGTGGAAGCCGAAACAGACGCCGCCCCGGGCCGCCGCTTTGCCGGGCATGTGGGCTACATCGCCCCGGCGGCGGAATTTACGCCCAAGAATGTGGAAACCTACGAGGTGCGAACGTCGCTGGTCTATCGCATCCGGGTGCAGGTTGAAGACCCCGACAACATCATGCGGCAGGGAATGCCTGTGCGCGTCTTTCTGCCGGATGCGGAGCAGCCCTCATGACGGCATACGCCGCCCCCGGCGCGCATGACGAAGACGCCGCCGTGCTGTTGCAGGGTCTGTGCATGCGCTTCGGCAAACGGGAAGCCCTGCGCGGCATTGACGCCCGCATACGGCAGGGAGGCATCACCGGTCTGGTGGGCCCCGATGCGGCGGGCAAGACCACCCTTCTGCGGCTTATGGCGGGCCTGATGCGTCCCACCGGCGGCAGCGTCCGGCTTTTCGGCATGGATGCCGCGTCGCTGCTGGCCGACTCCCCAAACAGCATCGGCTACATGCCGCAGCGTTTCGGTCTTTACGAGGACTTGTCCGTTCGCGCCAATCTGGAGCTGCATGCCCGGCTTCGCGGCGTGGAAGGCGAGGAACGCGAGGCCATCTTTGCCCGCCTCCTGTCCTTCACCGCGCTTGCCCCCTTCACGGAACGTCTTGCCGGCCGCCTCTCCGGCGGCATGAAACAAAAACTGGGCATCGCCTGTGCCCTGCTGGGCGCGCCCCGTCTGCTGCTTCTCGACGAGCCCGGCGTCGGCGTTGATCCGCTCTCGCGCCGGGAACTCTGGGAAATGGTCGGAGAACTGAGCCGCGGCGGCATGACCATCATCTGGTCCACCGCCTATCTGGACGAAGCGGCCCGCTGCCCGGAAATCCTCATGCTGGACGAGGGGCGTCTGCTGTTTTCCGGACCGCCGCAGGACATGGCCGCCCAAGCCCGGGGGCGGGTCTTTCTCCTCTCCCCCCGTCCGGCCGAACGCCGCGCCGTCCTTCAGGAATGGACGCGCCGCGACGGGGTGGATGACGTGGTTGTACAGGGAGGGTCCCTGCGGGTGGTGCTGCAGGCCGCCGCCCCCGAAGAAACCCGCGCCCGGATGGCGCACAGCGGCGGCATCTCCGTGGAGCCGTGCCTTGAGGATGCCTATATGAGCGCCCTTGGCGGCATGCTGCGCGAGCCCTCCCCCTTCGGCCGCCTTGATAGCGGCAAAAGCCCGGACGAAAACGCGGAGCGCATCGTGGCCCGCGGCCTTACAAAACTCTTCGGGACTTTCACGGCGGCGGGCATTATCAGCTTCAGCGTTCGAGCGGGAGAAATTTTCGGTCTTCTGGGACCCAACGGCGCGGGCAAGTCCACCACCTTCCGCATGCTGTGCGGCCTGTCGCGCCCCACGTCCGGGCAATGCGGCGTGGACGGGGTGGATCTTCTCCGGGCGGGCAGCGCCGCCCGTACCCGGCTGGGCTACATGGCGCAGAAATTTTCCCTGTATCCCGAACTGACGGTGCTGCAGAACATCCATGTGGTTGCCGATCTCTACGGCGTTCCCCGAAAGCGGCAGGCCGTGCGCATTCCCGAGCTGTGCGCGGCTCTGGGACTGCGGGACGCCCTGCATCAGCGGACGGAAGAACTCCCTCTCGGGCAGAAACAGCGTCTGGCGCTGCTCTGCGCCACCCTGCACGAACCGCCGGTTCTCTTTCTGGACGAGCCGACCTCCGGCGTGGACGCCCGCACCCGGCGCGATTTCTGGAAGCATATTCTGGCGCTGACGGCGGCGGGAACCGCCGTGCTCGTCACAACCCACTTCATGGAGGAAGCGGAATACTGCGACCGGCTGGCCCTGATCAATCACGGCGTCGTCATCCGCATGGGCACGCCGGACGCGCTCAAGGAAGAATGCGCCCGCACGACAGGCCGTCCCAATCCCACGCTGGAAGAAGCCTTTATCGCCTGTATCGAGGAACAGCGGGCCGCGGGGGGGACGGTATGATGCGCAGCCTGTGGATGCGCCAGCTCGGCGCGCTCATCCTCAAGGAGTTTCGCCAGATCGTCCGCGATCCGTCCTCCTATCTTGTGGCGGGCGTCCTGCCGCTGCTCTTTCTGTTCA
>CAMBWG010000421.1 GCA_945871415.1 uncultured Desulfovibrio sp. | reverse complement strand
AGCACAAAGGCCAGCGCGGCCATGCCGCAGAGCACGCGCAGCCGGGCGGCATCGAGGCTCAGAGGTGAGGCTGCGCCCTGCCGCAGGGCCGCCATGCCGCAGGCGGCGGAAAGCCCGGCCAGCGCCAGATACAGCGGCCAGAGCGGCGGCAGGGAAAAGCTCTGCAACAGGCAGAGGCGGAGCGCCTGCGGTACGGCCGCTACCGTGGCGGCCGCGGCCAGCGCCAGCGGCAGCACAACGCCCCAGCCGGGGCGGACATCCTCCCGACGACAGCGCCACAGGCCCGCCAGCGCACAGAGCAGCAGGGCTCCGGTGCAGAGCATGCCTTCGGCAGACCAGCCCGCGGCCTGTGAGCGCAACGTCGGGAATTGCGGCGTTTGCCCAGAGCCGACGGCCAGCCCCGCCAGACCCAGCAGGGCGCAGCCCGCCGCATGCGCCAGCCAGGGACGGGCCGCATTGCCCGGCAGGGGAGAGCGCCGCCGCCGGGCGGCATCCGCGCAAAAGAGCAGTGCGGCCGCTGCTGCCGTGGAAAGCGCAAGCAGGGTGAGCGTTTCCCACGCTCCCGGGAGCGGCAGACCCAGATGGTGCAGTGCCATAGAAAAAGCTCCTGTAGGGACGGAAGCAGTGCTTCCGGATCACGATCCGTATCGACAAAAATGTGGATTTTCTGCAACTGCTGAATTTATGAAAAGAAATTCTCTCTGTCCAGTCGCAGCCCGTTTTTGCGCGAGAAAAAGTTACATAAATGTGGAAAATAAAGAGGCCGCACGGGCTGTTTGAAGGGGGGTGCGATATATTTTCTTTTTATATCAGTATATTATTAAAGTAATGCCGCAAAGGCATGCTTGTTGCTCTACCGGAGACGTTCCGGGGCGGCGCTGCCGCCGCCCGTGTCAACAAGGAGAAGGTTATGAACGTCACCGACACTGCCTTTGTACTGCTGTGCGCCTCTATGGTCATGCTCATGACGCCGGCGCTGGCGCTGTTTTACGGGGGGCTGGTTCGCTCCCGCAATGTGCTTTCCACGCATATGCACAGTTATGCTTCGCTGGGCGTCATTTCGATTCTATGGGCCTTTTTCGGCTATTCGCTGGCTTTTGGCGGCGATATTGGCGGCCTGATCGGCGATTTATCCTATCTTTTTTTGCGCGGCGTAGGCGCGGAAGCGGCTCCGGCTGCTTCCCAGCTGCCGCACAATGCCTTCATGGCCTTTCAGGGCATGTTTGCGGTGCTGACTGTGGCTCTTATTTCCGGGGCCTATGCCGAGCGGATCAGGTTCGGGGGGATGCTGTGCTTTTCCTGCCTCTGGCTGGCTTTTGTCTATTGTCCCATGGCGCACTGGGTCTGGGGCGGCGGCTGGATGATGAAGATGGGCGCTCTTGATTTTGCCGGTGGCGCTGTGGTGCATATGGCGTCCGCTGCGGCGGCTCTTGCCTGCGCGCATGCCGTGGGCCCGCGCCGGATGGCGTCTTCCGCTCTGCCGCACAATCTGCCCCTGACCCTGCTGGGCGGCGGTCTTCTCTGGTTCGGCTGGTTCGGTTTCAACGCCGGCAGCGCCCTTGCTTCCGGCGGTCTGGCCGCGCAGGCGCTGGTCAATACGCACCTGGCGTCCGCGGCGGGGATTGTCGGCTGGATGCTCATTGAATGGAAGCGCACGGGCAAGGCGACCACGCTCGGCGTCATTTCCGGGGCGCTGGCGGGACTTGTAGCCATTACGCCCGGCGCGGGTTTTGTGGAATCCATGTCTTCCATCGTTATCGGTTTTGCGGGCGGTCTGATTTGCTATGGCGGCGTTCTGCTCAAGAATCGTTTTCATTATGACGACGCGCTTGATGTGGTGGGCATTCACGGCATCGGCGGCACCTGGGGCGCGCTGGCAACCGGCATTTTCGCCTGCGCCTCCATCAATAATGTAAACGGGCTGATGTACGGCAATGCCGCCCAGTTTGGTATTCAGGCGGTTTCCGTAGCGGCGACATGGGCTTTTGTCTACATTGCCAGCCGCATTCTGCTCAAGGTGACGGACATTCTTGTGGGGCTGCGCGTTTCCGCCGATGCCGAAGCCGTGGGCCTGGATCTTTCCGAACACAACGAACGCGGCTACAACCTGTAGTGCCGCCCGTAAAAAATAAGTGGAAAAACAGTGTGCTTTCCGCGACACGACAGGCCGTATGGTTTGAAATGCGGAGCGTTTCAAACTGAAAATGCTCTCAGGAGGCAATCATGAAGAAGCTGGAAATCATCATCCGCCCCGGCAAGCTGGAAGACGTCAAGCAGGCCCTTTCCTCCGTCGGCGTGCACGGCATGAATTATACCGAGATTCACGGCTGCGGCCGCCAGATGGGACATGCGGAAATCTATCGCGGCCGTACCGTGCAGGTGGACTTTCTGCCCAAGCTCAAGCTGGAAGCCGTGGTGGATGACGCCGCTGTGGACAAGGTCATCGACGCCGTGTGCGAGGCCGCCCGCACAGGGGCCATCGGAGACGGCAAGATATTTGTCTCCGAAGTGCTGGATGCCGTGCGCATCCGCACCGGCGAACGGGGGACGGAAGCGCTTTAGAAAGGTTTCTGGGGGGAAGGGAAAC
>CAMBWG010000420.1 GCA_945871415.1 uncultured Desulfovibrio sp. | reverse complement strand
AAGGCTGGTTTATTTCTTGTGGATACAAATCATTTCAAAGTTGAAACGCTCTAATTTGTTCTTCCGGGGGAAGGACCCCCCCTTGGCTGGCGCGCAAGGGACGTTTCCTTCCCCCAGGCCCTCCCATCCTTCCCCCAACGCGCTTTTTCATATGGTTTGAAACGCACAGCGTTTCAAACTGAAAATGTTCCAGTGTCAACAGGCCCCGGGGCGTGTCACCACTGAAGCAGGAGCTTCTCCCGGCAGACAGCCCTTTTTACTGATCGACGCAAACAAGGTTCGGCATCACGTTCCGGTCAATCCCGGAGACGAGCCGCCGCTTTCTGGGTCTGCGCGACATATTTCCGCGCGGGCTTCCGGGCATAACGCGCCTGCGCGCAGGTGCGCTTCCGCATACACCCCTCTCCCCTGTTCTTCATGCAGCATAACGACCTGATGTATTCCCTGCGCGGCATCGGCAAGCAGCGCCCCGGACCGGACGGTTTCTGCCTGTCCATATCGGCCTTTGACGTCTGCCGGGGACAGCTGATCGCCCTCGTGGGGCCGAGCGGCTGCGGCAAAAGCACGGCTCTGGATCTGCTGGCGGGCATCCTGCGCCCGGATGTGGAAACGCCGGATGCCGTTTTTCATTTCTCTCCCGTGCCGGAAGCCGCGCAGGATGTTCTGGGGCTCTGGCGTGCCGGGCATGGAGAACGCCTGGCCTCTCTGCGGCTGCGCTACATGGGCTACGTCCTCCAGACAGGCGGTCTGCTGCCCTTTCTGACAGCCCGGCAAAACATGCTCCTGCCGTGTCAGTGCGCCGCCAACGAGGAAGAACGCCGCAAGGCTGTCGAACGGCTGGCCGTCGAGCTGGCCGTGGACGGCGTTGCGGATCAGTATCCGGCAACGCTGTCCGTCGGCGAACGCCAGCGGGTTGCCATTGTGCGGGCGCTGGCCCACGCTCCCGCCGTAGTGCTTGCCGACGAACCCACGGCAGCCCTTGATCCCGCGCATTCCCGCCGCGTCATGCGCCTGTTTGCCCGTCTGGCACGGGAACAGGGCTGCACGGTCATCATGGTCAGCCATGCGCCGGACATGGCGCAGGAAGCCGGCTTTACACTGGCTCCCATCCGCGTTGAAAGGGATGCCGGCGACGAGCGCAGCATTTCCCGACTGCACTTTTCTCCGGAGGTGGCCTGATATGGGTCTGCAACTTCGCGCCGCCAAACTGGCCTGTGCCGACTACCGGCGCGAGAGCCTGCTTTCGGCCTGCGCCGTTCTGGGGCTGGCGGCGGTTCTTGCGCCGCTCCTGATTCTCTACGGCGTCAAATTCGGCGTGGTGGAAACCCTGACGGCGCGCCTGCTGCACAATCCCGCCACGCTGGAAATATCGCCGGTAGGCAGCGGACGCTATACGGCGGACTATGTGGCTTCGCTGAGCAGGCATCCGGCGGTGGCCTTTGCCCTGCCCCGTACCCGGGCCATTGCGGCCACCATCGGCCTGTCCCGCGCGGAAACGTCCGGCCCCCTTGCCCCCCGCATCGTCACCGCATCCATGGAACCCACAGCGGCGGGCGATCCCCTGCTGGAGCGCTACGGCGCCGCCATCCCGCAGACGGTGTATGCACGGACGGAAACAGACGCGCACCTGACGGAAAGCGGCGTCTGCCTCAGCGCCTCCACAGCTGAAAAACTGGGCGTCGGCCCCGGCGACGTACTCACCGGCATCGTGGAACGGGGACGGCGGGGCGCTGTTGAAAAAGCCCGGGTACGCCTGACCATCACATCCGTGCTGCCGCTGGCCGCCGAACAGAAAGACGTGGTTTTCCTGCCGCTGCCGCTGCTGGAAGCCGCCGAAGACTTCCGCGACGGCCGCGCCGCTTCCGGCATGAACCCCGCGGACGGCTGGACGGGAGCCCCCCTGCCCGACACGCCGCGCGTCTATGCCGGTTTTCGCCTTTATGCCCGCACGCTGGAAAATGTCCCCCGCCTGCGTGATGCCTTCCGTTCGCATCAGGTGGACGTCTATACTCATGCCGACGAAATCGAACAGGTTATGACGCTCTCCGCCTCGCTGGGGCTTGTTTTCAGCCTGATCAGCATTGCCGCCGCCATCGGCTTTGCCGCCTCCACAGCCAGCTCCGCGCTGGCGGGCGTCAAGCGCAAGGAACGGGTTCTTGGACTGCTGCGTCTCATGGGCTTTCCCATGACGGCTCTGCTGCTCTTTCCGCTGACCCAGGCCCTGCTGACCGCCATCGCCGGAACGGCGCTGGCTTCGCTCCTCTATCTGGGAGCGTCACAGGCCATCAATATCATGTTCGCGGACAGCCTCGGGCATATGGAAAGCCTGTGCCGTCTGCTGCCGCAGCACTTTGCCGTGGCCCTCGGCATGGCAACGCTGCTTTCTCTGGCCGCGGCGCTGGGCCCCGCACTGCGGGCGGCCCATATTGATCCCTCGGAAGTTATCCGCGATGTCTAGAGCATTTTCAGTTTGAAACGTTTTGCGTTTCAAACCATACGGCCTGTGAACACTATTTGTAACCTGGTTGGGGGGGAAGGGAAACCCCTCTGCCCGCGCGAGAGGTATTTCCCTTCCCCCCAGGCCCCCCATCCCTTC
>CAMBWG010000419.1 GCA_945871415.1 uncultured Desulfovibrio sp. | reverse complement strand
GCAAAAGGGGTTTCTTCCCCCTCAAAACAAAACCTGATGAGTTCTGGGCTAACGCCCTGCGGGATGCAGGGGCGTGCGGGCCAGCGTGACAAGATCGATGCGTTGCGCTCCGGCGGTAAGCAGTGCCTGCGCGGCCGCGCGGGCGGTGCTGCCGGTGGTGAAAATATCGTCCAGCAGCCAGAGGCGCAGACCGGCCGCGTCAGGAGAGGCCACAAAGGAGCCGTGGAGGTTGCGTCGGCGCTCTCTGGCGCGCAGGCGGGATTGCGGAGTATCGCAGGACGGGCGCAGGAGCAGCTCCGGCCGCACAGGCAGTTCCAGCAGATGCCCCGCGGCCAGCGCCAGTTCCTGTACCTGATTGTAGCCGCGTCGACGCAGACGCGGCAGCGGAAGCGGCATGGGAACAAGCGCGTCGGGCAGCGGCAGGCAGAGAAGGCTGTGCAGCAGCAGCGGAGCCAGGGCGTCGGCAAAAAGAAAGCGCCCGTGAAATTTGAGTTCCAGCAGCATGTCCCGCAGGACGCCTTCATAGCGGCCGTAGCAGGCCATGCCCTGCCACGGCGGCGGATCGCGGAGGCAGTCGCCGCACAGAGCGGGCGTTGCCGGAGCGCTCTCGGGGAACGGAAAGGCGCAACGACGGCAGCGCGGTCCCTTCATGGGCGGCAGTTGCGCAAGACAGGCGGCACACAGCAGCCCGTCCGCAGTGCCGTCATGCTGACCGGGAGTAAAGGCCGCGCCGCAGCGCAGGCAGCGGCGGGCGCTGAAACCGAGCAGATCAGCCAGGCGCCGCAGGCGGCGGACAAGACGGCGCGGCAGCGTCAGGGCGTCTTCCTGACGGAGTCCTCTGTCAGTCGTTGCGCCCATTGTCGCCCCCATTGTCGCACGCTTTCGGCACGGGAACTGCCGTTTTCTTCTTTCTGCCAGTCTCCGGGATCTTCCATACCGCGCCAGCAGCGGGTTTCCGCCAGTTCACGCCCCAGAAGGGGGAAAAAGTAGCGCAGCCCCAGCATTGCGCCGGTAAAAAGCTGTTCCCCTCGGGGACGGCCCGCCACCAGTCCGGCCAGAGCCGGACGCGCAGGTCCGGAAGGCGGGTCGTGCCAGAAGCGCTGAGCCCGGTCCACGCAGCCCTTGGCGTGCGCCGGGAGGCCGTAGAAATAGACGGGCGCGGCCCAGAACACGAGCTTCGCCGCCATGATCTCGGTAAAAAGCGCCTCCGCGTCATCGCCGGACAGCGGGCAGGCATGCGGCGGTCTTGCGCACTGCCCGCAGCCGAGACAGGGACGGATGCGAAGCGTGCGCAAGGCCAGAAAGCGGCAGCGGAGTCCGCCTTCTTCAACGCCCTCGGCAAAGAGTTGCGCCATGAGATCCGACGTCCCGTTGCGCCGGGGACTTGCCGCGAGAATCAGGGCCTGAGGCACGGCTATTCGGCAAAATCGCCGCAGAAGGGGTTGTTCTTGCGTTCGTCGCCGATGGTCGTGACGGGCCCGTGTCCGGGATAGACGACGGTGTCCGGGGGCAGGACGAAGAGACGTTCCCGGATGGAACGCAGCAGCTGCGCGTGATCGCCGCCGGGGAAGTCCGTGCGCCCGATGGAGCGGTGGAAGAGAGCGTCGCCGCAGAAGACGGCATTTTCCGAAGGAAAGTAGATGGAGATGCCGCCCGGCGTATGCCCGGGAGTATCCAGAATGGTGCAGCTCATGCCGCCCAGCGTGTGCTCGCCGCGTGCAATGTCCTCGCCTTCATAGGCCGGAACCGGCGGAAAGCCCCAGATGCCGCCCTTGCCGGATTCCGTCTCCAGCAGGCAGCGATCCTGCGCCGGAATGCGGACGGCGGCTCCGGTGGCTTCGGCCAGCGCGGCCACGCCGTACACATGGTCAAAATGCAGGTGCGTCAGGATAATATCGGTAATACGCAGCCCCTTTCCGGCGGCAAAGTCCAGCATGCGGGCCGGATCGCCGCCCACGTCCACGGCAACGGCCATGCCGTCGGCATGCACGAGATAGCTGTTGGTTTGCAGCGGACCAAGGGGAAAGGTTTCTATGGCCATGAGGGCTCCTTTATGTCGCGGTTGCGTTGCCGCCGGCGGAAAGAAGACTTCCGCCGCACGGCGTTGTAATGTCCTGTTGTGTTAGCGCAGAGCGCCCTGCGCGGCAAGTCCGTTTCTGGAAAAAATCTAGACAATTCGCGGTCCCGGCACTACACTTGCACACATGAAGGACTGTCTTGTTTCCACGGAAGTTTCTCTTGGCGGCTGCAATAGTTTGTGTTCTCTGGCCCGCGCCGATATTCTGGAGCAGGAATCCCTGCTGATATCCCGTCTGCGTCATTTTCTTTCGTTCAGCGGACATGCGCTCTATTTCCCTACCGGCGATCTGCCTGAAGAGCCGGAATATCTGCCCCGCGAGCGCAAGCTGCTCCTGCCGCTGCGCTATGGCGGAGCCGCGCTGGGCATGCTGATGCTGCACGGCGTGCGCGCACGTGAGGTACGCCCGCTGCTGCCTGTGCTGTCTTCGCTGGCACAGCTTTGTCTGGAGCTTTTGCAGCGGGTCAAGCTGTGCTGCCGGGATCGGGTGACGGGGCTGGCGACGGAAGACGTCTTGTACGGTCTCATGGAGGCCG
>CAMBWG010000418.1 GCA_945871415.1 uncultured Desulfovibrio sp. | reverse complement strand
CCAGTAGTCGTGCATGTAGTAGAGGTCGTTGGCGACGGACAGATCCGTGTCGTAGACGCGGGGGTTGGTGAACGAGAGCGTACCGCTGGTGCGACGCCACGAGAAGAAGCCCGCCAGTTGCAGCCAGTAGCCGCGACCGAAAAGGTTGCGTTCCATGATGCTGGCGGAGAGGCCCACATCATAATAGGTGGAATAGCCGATACCGCCCATGATGGCGCCGGTATTGTCTTCCTTTACTTTGATTTTGAGATCGACTTCGTCTTCCTTGCCGGTGGGCACCAGTTCGGTATCCACGGAGGTGAAGTAGCGCAGACGGTTGAGGCGTTCCGTGGAGCGGCGCAGCTTGGCGCCCTCGTACATGTCGCCGTCGCCGAGGCGCATTTCGCGCAGGATGACGTTGTCGCGGGTCTTGACGTTGCCGTCCACAGTCAGGCGGCGCACGAAGATTTTCTGCTTTTTGCTGATCTGATAACCGATGTCCACCTGCGGGGTCTCGCTGCCCTCAACCTTGAGCAGACGGGTGTCCACTTCGGCGAAGGCATAGCCCTGATCCGCGTAGTAGTTGGTCAGGCGCTTGCTGTCCTCCTGCATGACGGAGACGGAAAAGTATTCGTTTTCATCGCGCCAGTCGTCCATGCCCACGACCTTGAGCATGTCCTTTTCGTCGGCGATGACGTCGCCGAGAAATTTGACGTCGCGAATCTTGTACTGAGGGCCTTCATTGACCGTGAAGATGACGTGAATGCCGTCTTCCTTGTATTCCACTTCGGGAGCGGCCACCTGAATATCCACAAAGCCCTTGCTGAGGCCGAACGCGGCGATGGCGTTGGTGTCGCGTTCAAGATATTCTTCCTTGAGCACGCCGGAGCCGGTGAACCACGAGAAAATGCCGCGGGTCTTGAGCGCCATGTACTGATCAAGATCGCCGCGCTCAATCTTGTGCAGGCCGTTGATGGCCACTTCGGTAATATAGAGTTTGCTGCCTTCCTCCACGGTGATCACGAGCACCGCGCTCCGGCCGTTGTTGCGGGGATCGAGGCGATAGCTGGACTTGGCGAGATAGTAGCCGTCCTTGCGGTACAGTTCGTTGATCTTCTGGAGGTCGTCGGCAATGAGCTGCTCGTTGAGGACGTTGCCGGACTTGGTGCCCATGGCGGCGAGCACGTCTTCGGTGTCGATTTCTTTATTGCCTTCCACAATGACGTTGTCGATGCGGGGCTTTTCCGACACGGCAAAGACCAGCACGGGGCCTTCCATGAAGGCCTGCACGTCATTGAAGTAGCCCATTTCCCAGATGCGCTTGACTTCTTCATTGATGGCGTCGGCGCTGGGGGTGTCGCCCTTGCGCAGAGTCAGGCGCATGAGAATGACGTCGGGGTCCATGACCTTGAGGCCGCGCACCTGAATGTCGCCGATGGCGTTGCTGGCGGAGCCCATGGGCACGAGGGTGGGCGTCCGGCCCGAACCGGCCTGTTCGGCGGCCGTCGTGACCGGCGCGGCGGGAGCGGGCGTTGCGCCGAGCGTCGAGGCGGCCTGTCCGGCCAGTTCCGCCGCGCAGGCGCCCAGATCCAGCAGGGAGGAGCGCTCGAAGGCGGCGGGAGAGGCCTGCCCGCCGTTGACCGGCACAAGGCGGGTATCCATGGAGAAGCCGCCGCCCAGCTGATTGAAATTGCCGTAAATGACCAGATCCGCTCCGGCCGTCCTGCCCAGCTTGCGGGCCTTGGCCAGATCGATGACGCCGCCTTCGGCGGCAAAAATGGAGCGCGCCCGGCTCAGGGGCACGGGCTTGAGGCCGTGCGCGGACAGCTGATCGATGATTTGCTGCGGCACGTCCTGTGCGGCGTTGGGCATTTCCGGGCCTGCATTGACCTGGAAGGGCAGCACAAGCACGGTGTTGCCGGCGGCGAGCGTCTGTCTGTCCGGGAGGGCCAGCAGGCAGAGCAGCGCCAGTACCCAGACAAGAGGCCATTTACGCGTAAGTCTTTTCATATAACGTCCCCGCTCTGAGTTCGAGAGCGCGGCCCAGAGAGGCCGCAAGTTCCTGATTATGCGTCACGACGACAAGCGTCATGCCCAGATCGGCATTGAGGCGCGCCATAAGCTCGCCTACCTGTGCGCCGGTGCTTTCATCGAGGTTGCCGGTGGGCTCGTCGGCCAGCAGCACCCGCGGACGCCGCAGCACGGCGCGGGCAATGGCCACGCGCTGGCGTTCGCCGCCCGAAAGGGTGGAAACCTTGCTGCCCATGCGATGGGCAAGGCCCACGCGTTCCAGCATATCGCGGGCTTCCGGCAGCACATCTTTCAGACGCGCGCCGCTGATGAGCGCGGGCATGGCCACGTTTTCTTCGGCGGAAAATTCCGGGAGGAGGTGGTGGAACTGAAAGACGAAGCCCAGCGCCGTATTGCGGAAGTGCGCGGTCTCGTCGGGCGTGAGCGAGGCGAGGTCGCGTCCCTCGAACAGGACGGCGCCGTCTGTTGGAGTATCAAGCGCGCCCATAAGATGCAAGAGCGTGCTTTTACCCGAGCCGGAGGTGCCGACGATGGCAAGACTTTCGCCTTCCTCCACGGTAAAAGAGATATTCTTGAAAATTTCCAGATGTTCCGGCCCGCTGA
>CAMBWG010000417.1 GCA_945871415.1 uncultured Desulfovibrio sp. | reverse complement strand
GTTGGCCCCGGGGCTGTTGAGCGGGCGGGGGGGGCGGGGGTATGTTGGGTTGGTGGTTGGGGGGGGGCTGGGGCCGGGGGGGGCCGGGGACGGGGACGACGCCGGGCGCGGCGAGCGCGGCGGCGTAGTCGGGGCGGGTTGCGTCGGCCTGTTCGGGCAGGAACACGTAGAGGAGGTCGCAGCGGGCGCGGGCTGCGGCGATGCGCGCGGGGCCGTTGTCCGGCAGGGGCTCGGGGAGAACAAGGCCGCCGGTGCCGCCGGGGGGCATGCCGTGGCGGCCGCGCAGACGGCGGAGCTGCGCCGCAAAGGGGGCCAGCGCCGGAGGCAGGGCGGGCGCAAGGGCGGCAAAGCGGGGCAGGAGGCGCGGAAAAAGATAGTCGGCCAGCAGGGCATACCCGCCGGGCCCCATGTGGCGCACGTCAAAGAAGATTTCCCCGTGGTCGTGCGGACGCTGGAAGGCCTCGCCGGTGGTGAGACAGCAGAGAAAATCCCGGGCGGAGGGCACGGCGTCCACGGCGGCGGCAAGGGCGCGGCTGTCGCATTCGTGCAGCAGCAGCACGATCAGATCGCCGGGACGGAGAGGATAGCGCGGCGAAAGAAGCTGCCGCGCGGCCTCGATGAAGGGGCCGCCGGAAGCTGGATTGAGAACGCGCACACTTTCGGGAGCATGGGCATTGAAGGCCCGCTGGAGACAACTGGCGACGGTCTGATCATCGGGGGCAAAGAGGCCGAGAGCCGGGGCGTCTCCCAGCAAATGCAGAGTATGCTGCCAGCGGGCGGGAACGTCGGCCACACGACGGCGGCCGCCCTCGATGGTGTAAAAGGGGGAATGCAGGGGCGCGGGCTGGAGCAGGCCGTTGCGCCGCACAAGACGCAGTCCGGCGGACTGATAATCGAAGATGCGCACGCAGTCTTCGGGGCTGCGGCCGGGATAGAAGGCCGCCAGCGCGGCCTGCCGCCGGGGATTGAGGTAATAGTGAAAATCCCGCTCTTCCTGAAGAACGGCCTGCTCATGCGGGGAGGGATTGCGGACATCGCAAAGCGGATTGCCGAGACAGACGAGGCAAAGCCCCGCGCGGACGGCATGACATTTGTGCAGCAGGGCCTGATACACGACGGCGACTCCGGGAAAGGGGAAAAAGCTGGGCTGGGGCCTGTTAACAATAATTTACCTGTTTATTCAAATAAACAGAAAATGCAGCCTGCACCTGGCTTTTAAGAGGTATTTGCCATATGGCCTGTATCCCCTCTGAAAAAAGCGCGCTGGGGAGGGGGGCTCGGGGGGAAGGAGTAGAAGAACGCCTTTCCCTCGGAAAGGCTGGGTCTCTCGCGCCGGCAGCGACCGAAGGCGGCCGCAGGCCGTGCCCGTTGCGACGAAGGAAGCTACGGGCATCGACAGCAGAGATGAGGGGTTTCCCTTTCCCCCGACATCCCACGATAATTTAGTACTGGGCTGGCTGCGCCTTGGGGCGAAGCTTCCAGATGCTGGCAAGAAGGGTGGCGACGGCCTTGTAAAGTTCTTCGGGAATCATGTCGCCGACCTCGACGGACTTGTAGAGGGCGCGGGCAAGGGGGACGTTTTCGCGGATGGGCACGTGATTTTCCCGGGCGATTTCCTTGATGCGTTCGGCAATGAGATCCGCGCCCTTGGCAAGAACGACGGGCGCGGGAGCCTCGGAGGCATTGTAACGCAGGGCCACGGCAAGGTGGGTGGGGTTGGTGACGACAACGTCGGCCTTGGGCACGTTCTGCATCATGCGCTGCTGCACCACTTCCATCATTTTTCTGCGCTGCTTGCCCTTGATGATGGGGTCGCCTTCGGCCTGCCGGCGTTCGTCCTTGACCTCGCTCTTGGTCATCTTCATGTTTTCCTTGTAGGAATAGCGGGTTTGCCAGACGTCGAAAATGGTGATGGCCAGCAGGGGGATGGCCGTATAAAAGAGAATCCGCCGCGCCATGCCCAGCATGAAGCTGGCCACGCCTTCGGGAGTGGCATAGTACATGGGCAGGAAGTTCAGGTACTGACTGTAGATGATATAGCCGGGGATGGCGGCCAGAATAACGGCAAAGGCAAGACTCTTGAGCGCGCGAAAGATGGTCATGGGCGAAAAGAGAATCTGTTTCAGGCCCTTGACAAGATTAAATTTTTGCCACCTGAACTTAAAGACCTTGAAGGTCCAGAGCTTGCCCACCTGCACGCGCTGAACAATGAGCACCAGCAGCCAGAGGCCCAGCAGAATGGGCAGAACCATGATGGCAAAGCGCCAGGTGACTTCGACCGCAAGATCGCGCACGTTCTCGATGGTGGGATCAAAGGTCCAGCTGCCGCCGTGGAAGCGCCGGAACAGGCCAAGCATACCGTCCTGAATGGAGCCGATCCACGCGGTGATGAGGGCCATGCCCCCATACAGGCTGACCATGCGCGGCAGTTCCTGCGAACGGGGAACATTGCCCTCGTTGCGCATTTTCTGTTCGCGTTTCGGGGTGGCTTCTTCTGTTCTGCTGGGGTCTTTCTGCTTGCCGAACATATACGATCCTTGAGCGTTTCAGTTTGAAACGCTGTGCGTTTCAATCCATACGGCCTGTCGTTTCGCGGAAAAAACGCTGTTTTTCCGCTCAGTTCGGGCC
>CAMBWG010000416.1 GCA_945871415.1 uncultured Desulfovibrio sp. | reverse complement strand
ATGTCCGGGAGGTACCGGCGGGTGAGTCCTTCCCGGGCTGCGGTTTTCGGTGGTTTTGGGGGTGCTCTGCTGGGGAAAATACGATTTTTGCCGATAAGAGGTGTCAGGAATCCGCAGGACAACGGTCGCGCCTTCCTGTGAAGGGCAGATGTTGATGCGGAAACGGTTTGCGGAGAGGAAGAGGAGGTAGAAATGACTATTTCACGCAGTACAGCGGTCATGAATTTATTCATGGCATTTCTGGTTTGTCTTGTGGTGCTGTGCATTTTGCGTCTGAGTTTCTGCATTGGGGAATCCGCACTTCGTAATGCCCGCAGAGATGCGTCCTTTGCGCTCGGTACAGAGATGATGGAATCATCCCGTATGCTGACGCAACAGGTACGCACCTTTGCCGTAACAGGTAATCCCGAACACGAACGGAAGTATCATGACGTCGTGGATGAACGGGCCGGAAAGATTCCGCGCTCCGAGGACAAGCTGGTTGCCCCCGGCCGCAAGGTTCCGCTGGCTGATCTGCTCAAGGAACAGGGAGCCACCGCTGAGGAACAGGCCCTGCTGCGTAAGTCCGTTGAGCTCTCCAATGCGCTGGTAAAGCTGGAAGAGGAGGCCATGCGGGCAGTCAAGGGTGACAACGGCACGCCGCCCGACATGGAGCGGGCCCGTTCACTGGTCTTCGGTACGGACTATGAGCGCGAGGTCGCCCGGATTATGGCGCCCCTGCAGGAACTGAACGAGCGTATTCAGGAGCGCACGACCCGCGAGGCCGGGGAAAGTCGGCAGAATGTTCTGTTTGCCTTGAACCTGTCATTGGGCACGCTGGGCGCACTGCTGATTTGTGTGCTGCTTTCCTTTGTGTTTACACGCCGCTGCGTATGCAGACCTCTGAAGCAGACGTCCGCTTTTGCCGTGCGCGTGGTGGACAAGGGGGAAGGCTGCCGCATTCCCGATCCGCCGCAGAACGAGATCGGCGATCTGGGCCGTGCGCTCAACGTCATGATGGACAAGTTCGAGCATGAGCTTTCCTTCTCGCGCGGCGTGGTGTCGGCTCTGCCCATTCCCTGCGCCATCTACAGCGTCAAGGGGGGGATCAGCTTTGTCAACGCGCCCATGCTGGAGGCGGCCGGCAGCGATGCCGATCCGGAATCCTTCATGGGCAAGTCTCTGACATCCTTGATGAACGGTGAAACCGTCCTGCAAAAGCTTGCGGAAGAAAGCATCCGGCAGCTGGATGATATCTCGCGGGACTTTCAGTTTACGACAAAGGCCGGATCCGTCTACTATGGCAGAGCCTATTGCAGCCCCATATTTGACAAGGACGGCAAGGTCAGTAACGTGATGCTTGTGTGTCTTGATCTGACCAGCCTGATGGGGCAGCAGGAAGCCATGCGCAGAACCGCCGCCACCATGCGGGAAGTGGCCTTCTCCGCCGAAAAGATGGTGACGGACGCCAACAAGGCCTGCGGCGTCATGGCTGACATGATGGATCGCACCAATGCCGCTGCCGGAGAAATTGCCCAGAGCATGGAAGAAACGGTTTCTTCCATGGAACAGATGAACAGCGCCGTGCTGGATATTGCCAGGAACGCCAGCGCCGCTGCCGGCAGCGCCGCCGGCATGCACGGCAAGGCCGACGAGGGCCGCGCGCTGGTGCGCGATCTGGTGCAGGCCATCAGGACCGTGCACGGTACCGCCGAGCAGCTGCGGCAGGATATGGAACAACTGCGCGACGATGCCGCCAGTATCGGACAAATCATAACCGTCATTACCGATATTGCCGACCAGACAAATCTGCTGGCGCTGAATGCCGCCATTGAAGCCGCGCGCGCCGGAGAAAGCGGTCGAGGCTTTGCCGTGGTGGCCGACGAAGTGCGCAATCTGGCGGAAAAGACCCGTTCGGCTACGGCGGAAGTTGCCGCAAGCATTGCTTCCATTCAGCAGAGCACAAAGAAGAATGTGGAGCACGTGGATCAGACGGTCAGGGATATTGCCTCGGCCACGGAACTTGCGGATCGTTCCGGCAAGGGGCTGGATGAAATCGTGGCTTTGTCTTCGGAAACCTCCGACAAGGCGCAGGCCATTGCCACGGCCACGGAAGAACAGTCGGCGTCGGTCCACAGCGTCAACCATGCCATCGAGACTGTGAACGGCCTCTGTTCCCAGGCTGCCGAGACCACGGATTCCGCCAATGAGGCCGTGCGCCATCTGCGCGAACAGCTGGCGGAGATTCTCGGCCTGATTCAGAAGCTCGAAGCCGGAAAGGGCGCATAACGGAAAGTGAAGAAGTCTTCCCGTGCGGACGACTGTCCGCGCGGGAAATCGTATGGGCGGCAAACGAGGGAAAAGCGTTTGCCGCCCTTGTTTTGAATATAATTTTTTCAGTTAGAGCATGTTCAGTTTGAAATGCTGCGCGTTTCAAACCATACGGCCTGTCGTTTAGCGGAAAAAACGCGTTTTTTTCACTCGCTTTTGGCCGGACGGCGCTGTGCCGCCGCCTCGCGTTTCGTCTTTTTCAAAGGCAACACGCGCTGAAAAAGGGGGAACCTCCCGAGACAGGAGGCTCCCCCTTTGCGTGTGTCCGGATACGGTTAGAGCATTTTTAGTTTGAAATGCTTTGCATTTCAAACCATAC
>CAMBWG010000415.1 GCA_945871415.1 uncultured Desulfovibrio sp. | reverse complement strand
GGAAGGCAGTATTCTGGACGAACCCCGCGGTCAGAACGGCTTCGGCTATGACCCCGTCTTTTTTGATCCCGAGCTGGGCAAGGCGGCAGCCGAGCTCAGCAGTGCGGAAAAAAATGCGCGCAGCCATCGCGGCAAGGCTCTGCGCCTGCTCATGGAGCGCTGGCCCGCCTTTGCCGGGCGGGAATAACGCATGTTGCCTTTGAAAAAAGGCGCCATGCGAGGCGGCGGCACAGCGCCGTCCGGCCCGGAGCAAACGGAAAAACCGCGCTTTTTCCAGGAAACGGCAGGCCGTATGGTTACTGAAATCGCTTCAGGCCGTCCGTAGCGCAGCAACCGCACCGCAAAAACGCGAAACACCAGCATAACACCTTGTTCTTACAAAGATTTTTACAGCAGTCCTTTCTGCGGAAAAGCCCCCGGCTTTCCGGCCAGGGCTGCAAGGGAGAAGCGTATGCCCCTTCGTCTTTCCATGTCCATCGTAGGTGAAGCAGAGGCAGAAGCCGTCCGGCGCGTCATCACGGAAGACGGCTATCTCGGCATCGGCAAGGAAACGCATCAGTTTGAGAAGGATGTTGCCGCCTATCTGGGCGTTGCGGAAAAAAACGTCGTTTCCGCCAACACCGGCACGGCGGCCCTCACGCTGGCCGTGGACGCCCTGCGTCCCGCCGACTGGAAGCATGCCGGCAAACCGCGCATTCTGGTGCCGTCCCTGACCTTCGTGGCCTCCTTTCAGGCCATACTTGCCGCAGGCTGCGAGCCCGTGGCCTGCGACGTACTGCCTGAAACCGGCACGCTGGATCTGGCCGATGCCGAACGTCGTCTGACCCCGGAAGTCTTTGCGGTCATGCCCGTACACTATGCCAGCAATCCCTGGCAGATTGAGGAGGTGCACGCCTTTGCCCGACGGCATGGTCTGCGCGTCATTGAAGATGCCGCCCATGCCTTCGGCTGCCGCCATAAAGGACAGAAAATCGGCAGCTTCGGCGACGCCGTCTGCTTCAGCTTTGACGGCATCAAGAACATCACCTGCGGCGAAGGCGGCCTCTGCGTTCTCTTCAATGACGAGGAAGCCCGCATTGCGGCCGACGCGCGCCTGCTCTCCGTGGAAGGCGATACCGCCGCCCGCTTTGCGGGGACCCGCACCTGGGACCCCGACGTCAAACGGCTCGGCTGGCGTTTTCATATGAGCAACATCATGGCGGCAATCGGCCGCGTGCAGCTGGGACGGCTGGAAGCCGAATTCATTCCGGCCCGGCGACGCCTGGCCGACATCTATACGGAACGTCTGGCGGGGTTGAAGGATGTGGCCCTGCTGCGCCAGTCTCCCGACGACTTCATTGTTCCCCACATTCAGGTGGTGCGCATCCTCAACGGGCGCAAGGAAGAGCTCAAGGCGGCGCTGGCCGCCCGCGATATTCCCACTGGCGTGCATTACAAGCCCAACCATCTGCTGAGCCTCTTCCGTCCGGCGGCGGGTTCGCTGCCGCTTCCCGTTACGGAGCGTCTCCACAGCGAGCTGGTGACGCTTCCGCTCCATCCCGGTCTGAGCGACGCCGATGTACATGGCGTATGCGATGCCATTACGGAGGTGCTGGGCTAAATGAGGGCGCAGCAACTTTCCCCCCTGCTCCGTGCCGCGCTGGAGCGCTCTTTCGTGCGCTATCTTGTCACCGGCGGTCTGGCGACTCTGGTCTACTTCCTGGGCGGTCTGTTCTTTGTACGCCTGCTGGACTGGCCGCTGCTGTTCGGCAATGCCTGCGCCTTCATTGTCGCCTTTATCGTGTCCTACACGGGCCAGCGCTTCTGGACCTTCCGCCGGACGGAAGGACGGCATGCCGTCTTTCTGCCCCGCTTTGCGGCGGTGCAGGTGGCGGGTCTGGCGGCCAACTCGCTGCTCATCGCCGTTCTGGACAGGCTGGGTTGCCTGTACGAACTCTCCATGATTGTGGCCAGCGCGCTTGTCCCGCTGCTGACCTATGCCCTGCTGCGCTTCTGGGTCTTCCGTACCACAGAGAAACAGGCAACGCCGCTTCCCTATGGCGGCCTGCCGGGCTTTAGTCAGAACCCCGCCCCCCTGCCGCCCCTGCCGCCGGATCGGACGCCGCGCGTTTCCGTCATCATGAACTGCCTCAACAGCGGCGGCAGGGATCTGGAAGAAGCGCTGAACAGTCTTGCGGCGCAGACCTTTACCGATTTTGAAGTCATCTTCTGGGATAACGGTTCCACGGACGACAGTCCTCTCATGGCGCAGGGCCATGCCGGGCTGCGCGGCCGTCTGCGCTATTTTCGCGGGACGGAAACCGTTCCGCTGGGAGCGGCCCGCAATCTCGCCATACGCGAGGCTCGCGGGGATCTGATCGCCTTTCTGGACTGCGACGATCTCTGGCGACCGGAAAAACTGGCGCGACAGGTTCCTCTGTTCGACGATCCCGACGTAGGCCTTGTCTGCACGGATACGGAAATGTTCGACGGCCGCCGTATCCTGCAGCGCGTCTTTGCCAACAGCGCTCCGGGACGCGGGCAGGTCTTCGGCGATCTCCTGCGTCGTCAGTGGATTTCCATGTCTTCCGCCGTGCTGCGCCGCGCGGCGCTCGGCGCGCGCGGATTGCGCGGCATGCAGGCCCTGACTTCGGGCAG
>CAMBWG010000414.1 GCA_945871415.1 uncultured Desulfovibrio sp. | reverse complement strand
GCGAAACGACAGGCCGTATGGTTTGAAACGCACAGCGTTTCAAACTGAAAATGCTTTAAGACCGTCAAAAGAAGGCTTTCGCATGCCGTTCCGTTTCTCACTGCAAAAGGTGCTTGACTACCGGGAACAACTGGAAGAAGAAGCCAAGAACCGTTTTGCACTGGTGCAGCGGCAGTATCGCGAAGCCAAGGCACAGCTGGCGGCCCTGTCGAGCGAGCTTGAGACGCAGGAAGCGCGTCTTTATGGACAGGTCATCGACAATGCGGGCGAACGCTGGCTGCTGGAGAGTTTTATCAAGGGGCTGCGCGCTGATATTGAAGCCACAACCGCGCGTGTGCAAAACCTTCGGGCAACCCGTGATGAGATGCGCAGGATTTTGGCGGCCCGGTCCATGGACAAAAAATTGTTGGAAAAGCTTAAGGAGCGCAAATACCGGCAGTTTTTGCTGGATGAGCGTCTCAAGGAGCAGCGCTTCAATGACGAAATCGCAACCCTCCGCTACAAGGCCCCGAATTTCTAGTCTTATCAAGGTACTGGGCGGTATTTGCGCCGTTAAGATTTCTCTTCTGGGTCTTCTCGTGGCCGGCGTCCCGCTGCCTGCCTGGCTGGGTGGCGAAGATTTGACGCCGCGGCAGGCGTCGCCCGTCATTATGCCGACGGTTCCCGCGACAACGACGACCGCTGCGACTGTCGCTGTTCCTTCGCTGCCGGAGTCACAGGCCGTCGCCGAAGCGGAGCCGCTTTCGCTGGATAATCTGCCTGTGCCGGAACTGGATGCTCCGGTTGCCGCCGGAGCCTTTGCCTCGCTGCCCGGGCTTGCGTCCGCGTCTGCCGCGCCGGCTGCCGATGCTCCGCGCCTGCTGGCCGCTGAGGAGCATGCCCCTGTGGAGCGTGACAGCTGGTTTGATGTCCTGTCGCTCCGGGAACTGCCCATTCCTTTCCTTGGCAGCGCCAGGGTGGCCAATGCGGCCGCAACGACCATGCCTGTTCCCAATGTTCAGCCCGCGCCCGCCAATTCCTTCAGCCCTGCGGCGCAGCAGATGCCCTACGGCTATGAAGCCAATGTGCTTGGCAATGTGCCCAGCGGCATCGCCGCCGACACGCCTCTGCCGCCGCGCGGTGATACGGGGTCCTTCGGGCCTCTGCCCGCGCTGCCCGCCGTGGGCGCCAATGCCGTGCCCATTCCGGCCCCCAATGTGCAGCCGCCGACCAATCAGGAAAACCCCAATACCAAGGCGCAGGAACTGGCCCGTCAGCAGCAGGACATGCTGCTGCTGCGCGAGCAGATGGATCAGCGCCTCAAGGATATGCAGGGCGCGGAACACCGCATGCAGGACCTGATCCGCGAAGCCCGCGCGCTGGAAGACAAGAAGATGCGTTCGCTCATCCTCATGTATTCCAACATGAAGCCGAAAATCGCCGCAAAGGCGCTTGAAAACATGGATGATCGCATTGCCATCCGCATTCTTTCCGGGATGCCGCCCAAGCAGGCCGGTGAAATCCTCACCTATACCAATCCCGAAAAGACGGCCGAATTTTCTGAGCTTATTTCCCGCATGAAGTCGGCGGAGTAATGCGTCTCGCTCTTCTTCTCGCCTATCAGGGAACCCGCTTCAGCGGCTGGCAGATTCAGGAAACGTCCTGCGCCCCTCTTACGGTGCAGGGCGTTCTTGAGTCTGCCGTTTCCCGTATTGCGGGGTGTCATGTCCGCCTGCATGGTTCCGGTCGCACGGATGCGGGCGTGCACGCTCATGGTCAGGTCGTGCACGGCGATGTGCCCGACAGCCGTTTTGCCCCGCAGGGAGATCCCGTGGCCGCCGACGGCTGCGACGCCGCCGGTCGTCGCTGGCGGCACAGCCTCAACGCTCTTCTGCCGCCGGATGTGCGCGTACTGGCGGCGCATGCGGCCCGATCTGATTTTCATGCCCGCATCAGCGCCCTGCACAAGACCTACTTTTATGATTTCTGGCAGGATCGGGCTTTTACGCCGCCGCGCCTTGCGCCCTTTGTCTGGGCTTGCGGCCCTCTGACGCTTGAGCCTGTGCGTGCGGCGCTGGGGCATCTGCTCGGACAGCACAGCTTCGCAACCTTCCGTAATGTGGGCACTGATACGGAAAGCGATGTGCGTACCCTGCTCGAAGCCCGTATTGATCCCTTGCCGGGCTCTCCCTGCCTTCCGCCGCATATGCCCGCCCTGCGTCTGACCCTGCGCGCCGACGGCTTTCTCAAGCAGATGGTGCGGAATATTGCGGGCATGCTTGTTGCCTGCGGACAGGGCAAGCTGTCCCCCGATGCCGTTCCGGCGCTGCTGGCCGCGGGGGATCGCCGCTGTCTGCGCTCGCCTACCGCGCCTCCGCAGGGGCTGACTCTTGCCTGCGTGGCCTATCCTCCCGGCGACGGCTTTTCTTTTTAGAGTCTTTTCCATACGACCTGTCGTTTCGCGGAAAAAGCACGGTTTTTCCGCTCACTTTGGGCCGGGCGGCGCTCTGCCGCCTCCTCGCGCTTCGCCTTTTTCAAAGTTGAAATGCTCTAGACATGCTGAGTTTCCGGGGAAGAATCTCTGTCCCGCTCCTTCACCCGTCGACATCAAAAACGCTCCCGTAAGGGAGCGTTTTGTTTTGCCGGCGGGGCCTCTTAGAGCA
>CAMBWG010000413.1 GCA_945871415.1 uncultured Desulfovibrio sp. | reverse complement strand
GCCGTATGTTTTGAAATACTTTGTATTTCAAACCGAACATACTCTAGTTTCGTTGCAGTACCGCACCAAACATCCCCTCCATAAAGGGGTGATCGTGCGGCGTCTGAAACTGTTCCAGACAACGCAGACCAGCGCTTTCCAGACGCTGCACAACCTGTTCATTTTCTGCCGGGTGCAGCGTGCAGGTCATGTAAACAAGGCAGCGCCCCGGCAGCAGGCATTGCGCGAGAGCAAGCGCAATATCGTATTGCAGTTGCGGAAAATCCGCCATTCTCCTGGTATGCCGTCGAATATCCGGCCGGCGTGCCAGCACGCCCAGACCGCTGCACGGCACGTCCGCCAGAATATTTCCCTCCCATTGCCGCACAGGCGGCCGTCTGCCGTCTGCCAGCGCCAGCGGCGGCACAGCCAGCTGTAATCGTTGAAAATGCAGCGGCAACTGCCGCAGCCGCTGCCACGAGGCATCGGAACAGAAGACCAGATGCGCCCCCTGCTCCGCGGCAAGCGCTGACTAGCCGCCATAGCCGCAGCAGGCATCCCAGAGCGGGGCTTCTCCCAGCCCGGCCGTGCGCCACAAGGCGTCCATCAGCCATTGCGATCCTGCGGATTGTGAAGACAGCCTGCCTTCGGCCATCAGAGCGGCAAGACTCTCCTCCCCTGCCGCAACGGGAGCTCCCCCCGGAAAAGCGACGCCCCAGGTTCCCACGGCAAGAGCGTCCGACGCCTGCGCGTCCGCATGAAGAAGCTGCTCGCGCAGCCTCTCTGCCTGCGGACGCGCCGCATGAACGCGAAAGGCGGCCACGGGGCGCGCCTGACTGCGAAAAGCCAGCTTTTCCGCAACATCTCTGCCGTAGGTGCGCTCCCACAGTACGTAGACGCTTTCCGGCAACGAGAAAAAACGCGCCCGTGCCGCGGGACTGTCCGCCGCTTCCCCCTGTTCCACGTAAAACGACGCTTCATGCACGGACGTTCCCCAACGTTGCAAGGAAAGCAGAACACCGTTGACGAGCCTGCCCAGTCCGGCCCCGTAAACGCATTGCGCCGCACTCACCGCCGTGGAAAGAACCGCATAGGCAGGCACACGCTCAAGAAAAACCATGCCATAGGCGGCCACGAGCAGGAGCCGCCGCAGCGGCAGAGGCAATTTCTCCGGCTGCGGCAGCAGCCGCCGCAACAGCCATTGCAAACGAATTTCCTGCCGCAATGCGCCGTAAAAATATTCCGCCGTCAGGTTTCTGTCTCGCCGCTCCGCTTCCGGCAGGGTCGACAGCACGCTTTCAAGCGCTTCCTGTGCCGACGAAGGCGCGGTGACCCCATCCAGCAGATGCAGCGCCTGCCATGCCCAGACCAGTGCCGACGGCGGCGCTTTGCGCAACTTGCCGGAAATGACTGCGGTCTTGCGAGTTCTTAAAGAAGCGTTGCTGTCCGGCATACGGATTCTCCCTGCGCTCAGATTGGAAAATTAGAGCGCTTTGCCTTTGAAAAGGTAAAACGCGAGGCGGCGCACCGCGCCGCCATCCCGCATTGGGCGGAAAAACGGCGTTTTTCCGCGAAACGACAGGCCCTATGATTTGAACCGTACCCCCGCTTTCATCCTCCAGAGGAAAGCGCGCTGGGGAAGGGATGGATTCCCTTCCCCCCCAAAAAATAACTTTAATCCGCTGCGCTTCTTTTCAGAAACGGGCCTGTACTGCCTTCTTCCGGCGGAAGATCGAGGAAATGCCGCAGGGCTGCTTCCAGCGGCCGCAGAGGAACGAGGGTATCCAGACAGGGACCGCACGGGCGTTCGTTGAGGATACCGAAGACCGGCAGGGGATAGCTGTCCTGAATACCGGACGTCAGATCCCGTTCACAGGCAACGGCAATGATAAGACGCGGCCGCCGCTCAATGACAATGCGCCGCGCAATGGTACCCCCTGTGGCAATGGCCATGCTGAAACCATACTTGTCCCGCAGATCCAGCAAAGGTCCCACCGGGCAGGCTCCGCAACGGCGGCAGAGTTCCAGCGTATGCGTCAGACGATGCGGGCAGACGCTGCGCTGTATGCAGTGCGGTAACAGGAGCAGCAGCCTGTCGGGCGTTGTGCGTAAGCCGCGCGCCAGCACAAATTCGTTGTTGACCTTGATGAAGGAGCGCCGCACCTTGGCGCGATCCACACGGACGGCCTTTGCGAGTAATTCCATAAGCGGAAAGAGCAGCCGTATGGTGACATGGCGCACAACCTCCACACCGGGGAAGAGACGCGCCGTATAAATATGAAAAATAAGCGTCAGGCAGAGCCAGAACAGAGCGACAATGAGCAGAACGCCCACCGCCAGACTAATCAGGCCGAGCCAGCGCAGATGCTCCCCGGGCAGAACCCAGGGCAACACAAGCAGAACCGCCAGCGCACAGCCCAATACCAGACAGGAGGCGGAAAGCAGACCGAGAAAAATACGCTTGCGCCCCCCGCCGTAGTGTTCCGACGGCAGCACATAGGGGGACTTGCGGAGAAAGGAGAAGTTCAGCATGGCTTTCAGTCCTGTTGGAACTTTTTCAGTTTGAAACGCACAGCATTTCAAACTGAAAATGCTCCAGAGCGTTTCGACTTTGAAAAAAGATGAAACGCGAGGCGGCGGCACAGCGCCGCCCGGCCCAGAGTGAGCGGAAAAACCGC
>CAMBWG010000412.1 GCA_945871415.1 uncultured Desulfovibrio sp. | reverse complement strand
CCCGAAGTGAGCGGAAAAACCGCGTTTTTTCCGCGAAACGACAGGTCGTATGGTTGTATCCCCGGAAGAAAAAGCGAGGTTGTCATGCAGGATGATTCGCTGAAACGTCTGTATATCGAACCCTCGTCCCGCTGCAATCTGCGTTGCGCCATGTGCTTTCGCAACAGCTGGATTGACGAGACAACGGGCGACATGAGCGAAGCTACCTTTCGCCATGTGCTGGCGCATCTGCCGGAATCGGTGGAAACGGTCTTTTTCGGCGGCATGGGCGAGCCGCTCGTACATGCGCGCATCACGGAGATGATTCGCGCCGTTTCCGCCGCCGGACGCAGGACGGAGCTGCTCAGTAACGGGGCGCTGCTGGATGAGGAGCGCGCCGCCGCCCTGCTGGAGGCGGGTCTTGACATGCTCTGGCTTTCCGTGGATGCGCTGGACGATGCCTCCTATGGTTCCATCCTCTGCAACGGTAATCTGGCACGGCTCAAGGAACATATGCTGTCCTTCAACCGGTTGCGCTTTCGCCTGGAGCGCCCCGTGCGTCTGGGGCTGGCCTTTGTCGTCATGAAGAGCAATGTGCGGGATCTGGCGCGGCTGCCCGGGTTCGCTCAGTATTATCACATAAATGAAGTGAACATTTCTCATGTGATACCCACGGATGAACAGGCCGCCGGAGAAATTCTGTACCGGCAGGTCGTGGGCAGCGATCTGGGCGGCGACGCTCTGCTGCCGACGTCGCCGCGCATTCATATGCCGCTCATGGACTGGATGCAGCCGGATGTGGCCTACGGCGCGGGGGGCCTGCTCAGTTCCGGCATGTGCGAGATTTTTCTTTCCGGCCGGCGCATCCGGCGTCCCGCCCGGCGCTGCCGCTTTATTGATGAAGGAATGGCCTTCGTCCGGCATGACGGCATGCTGAGTCCCTGCATGTCTCTGCTGCGCAGCGCCCGGCTGTACTGGGGCGGACGGCAGCGCATCACGAAGCATCACTTTTTCGGCAACGTTGCGGAACAGCCGCTGACGGAGCTGTGGAACAGTCCTGCCTATCGGGATTTTCGGCGGCGAGTGCGGGAGTTTGAGTTTTCTCCCTGCTGCCGTTGCAGTCAGTGCGATAACTGGGAACAGAGTCTGCCCGACTGCTACGGCAACGAGGCCCCCACCTGCGGAGCCTGCCTGTGGTCGGAAGGGATTATCAGCTGCCCGTAGCCGACAGGCGCGGGCAGGCACGGAGCAGCGTGCCGGGGAGGTGACTATGGGATTGCGTGATCTCTTTGCACAGCGGCGAAAAGAGAAGAGTGCGCCCGAGCCCGAGGAAGAAAAGGAAAAAAAGGAAGATTCCCGGCCGGAAGAAAGTACGGAGGTTTCCGGGGCCCCGGCCTTTGACGAGGCGTTCATGGCGGAACATTTTGAGGGGCTCGGTGAAGTCTGGGAATCTCTGTTTGGTCAGGCGGCTCTGATCCGGGAGCATCTTACCACAATCGCCCGGGACGGCGTCTGTCATGATTATTGCTCGGTTCACTTTCAGAGTGCCGAGCTTACGGCCTCACTGCTGCAGTACCCGGATAACGGCAAAGATATCCGGGCCGGTATGCTGCTGGCCAGCCCTTCCGGGGAAAAGACGGCTCTGGTTTCCTGCTTTCCCGTGATGGAAGGGCTTCCGAATCCGCTGCGCATACGGAAAAGCCATACCTGGTCGAATGGGCTTGAAGGCGTGGTGGCTGCGGAGCGTGTCCATGACGGCCCCCCGGTCACCTTTTTTGCTCCGTTCTTTTTCCGTGACGAGCCCCGTTTTGAACCGGAATCTGAAGTGATGGTCAGTCTGGCGGCGCTGGCTTTCACCTGCCGCAGGGCGGCCATGCGGACGTTTACCGTGGAAGAGGGACCGTGGTATGAGGAGGAGCTGCAACGTTTTCTGGAAAAGAATCCGGGAAAGTCCGAAGCCGAGTTCTCCGCTCCCGTGGTGTCCATGCAGGGCGCCCGCATTCTGATGCCGCAACGGTATGCCTGCGAATGGCAGTACCGCTGTCCTGTTCTGGACGTGGCCCGGACGGAAGTCCTGGGGCAGCCCCTCTATAAACTGCATGTGATTTTTGTCGGTGTGGACGAAGACAGTCTTTCCGGCTGTCTCTATGTCCCGGAGCGGCTGCTGGACGGCTATATTCCGCAGGCCGGAGACGATATTGAAGGCACGCTGTGGATGACGGGCATGCTGTGCGAAGACTGGGGAAAGTAAACTTTCCACCCGCGCCGGCAGTTTCAGGCAAGATTTTGCGTGCGGCGTGGCTGTTCCCCCTGTCGGCGTCGGGCTATGCTGAGGAGGGAAAGATCCTCGCGTCCGTCATTCCGGATTTTTGCGCAGTGCCGGGAGAGCGGGGCGGGACGCTGCCTTTTCGCGTTTTTCGCCCTGAGTATTTTACCTTTGAAAAAGGCAGAGCGCGAGACGGCAGCACTGCGCCATCCGGCCGGAACTGTCGGAAAAGCCAAGTTTTTTCCGCGAAACGACAGGCCATATGGTTTGAAATGCGGAGCATTTCAAACTGAAAATGCTCTGGAGCGTTTTACCTTTGAAAAAGGTGAAACGCGAGGCGGCGACACAGCGCCGCCCGGCCAGAAGTGAGCGGAAAAACCGCGTTTTTTCCGCGAAACGACAGGCCGTATGGTTTGA
>CAMBWG010000411.1 GCA_945871415.1 uncultured Desulfovibrio sp. | reverse complement strand
AACTTTGAAAAAGGTGAAACACGAGGCGGCGGCACAGCGCCGCCCGGCCTGTCGTATGGTTGGAAATGCAAAGCATTTCAAACTGAAAATACTCTAAAGAACTCTAGTTCTTCTGCCGTCCCATGCGGGCGCGTATCAGTTCAACAGCGACCGGCAGCACGGAAATAACGATGATGGCATATACGATGATGCCGAAGTTTTCGCGTACCCACGGCTGATTGCCGAGAAAGTACCCGGCCGAGACCAGACCGCCCACCCAGAGGATGCAGCCCGTGACATTGAACAGAAAGAACATGCGCGGGCACATAAGAGCAATACCCGCCACAAAGGGGGCGAAGGTACGCACTATGGGAATAAAGCGGGCAAGAATAATGGCCTTGCCGCCGTGCTTTTCATAAAACTGATTGGCCTTCAGCAAATGTTCCTTCTTGATGAAGCGAGTTTCACGCGCAAAGATGGCAGGCCCCACATGCCGCCCGATGAAGTAGTTGCAGGCATCGCCCAGCACCCCCGCGGCCAGCAGGGTCAGCAGAACATGCTCATAGCCCATGAGTCCGGCTCCGGCCACAACGCCGGATGCAAACAGCAGCGAATCGCCGGGAAGAAAGGGCGTGACCACAAGCCCCGTTTCGCAGAAGACGATTACAAACAGAATGGCGTAAATCCATGTTCCGTAATCGGCGACCAGTTCAAAAAGATGGGCGTCGATATGCAGAATAAAATCCACAAGAAAGGCCAGTGCTTCCACAAAAACTCCTTTGCTGCGGAGAGTGTCGGAATCCGGGACGCATAAAACTATCGCCGCATCCTCAGACAGTTCTCCGTGGTAGAAATACGCACGCCGTACGCCTCTTGTACCTTATGGCGGCTTATGGCACAACAACACAGACCCGCATGACGCGCTGCGGTCATGCTGCTTTTCCCGGGAATGCCATGCGTTTTTTGTCGTCGCTACTGTATGCCCTTGCCCTTGCGGCAGGAATCCTGTTTTCTCCCGCTTCGGGCCATGCCGCGGGCTATCAGGTCGGTTTCCGCACTATCGGCCAGTGGCAGGTGGAAAATGCCCTGCGGCTGGACGTTAATATCTGGTATCCTTCCATTCGCGCGCCGCGCGAGCTGGACTACCCCCCGTGGACCATCGAAGCGGCACGCGGCGGTAAGCCCGTGGAAGGGCGATTCCCCGTGATTGTCCTCTCCCACGCCTCGCCGGGAGCCCGCTTCTCCTACCATCAGACCGCCGCCTGGCTGGCCATGCACGGTTTTGTAGTGGCCGCTCCCACACATGCCGTGGACAGCATGTACAATATGGACGCCCTGTTTACCTGGCGGCAGTTCCGCACCAGAGCGACGGATATCAGCACGACGCTCAACATTCTGCAAAAATCTCCAGATCTTGCCCCCATGACCGATATGAGCCGCGTGGGCGTCATCGGTTACGGCGCAGGCGGCCTGGCGGCTCTGCTGACCGGCGGAGCTCTGCCCGATTGCGGTTCCCGGGATATGTACTGCGCGAACGTCGAGCGACAGGACATGTACTGCAATCCCTGGGCTGCGGAAAAACTGGACACCCTCTGCGCGCAGCTGCCGCTGCGGAAAAGCCTGGAGGACACGCGCGTAAAGGCGGTGGCGGCCGTATCGCCCGCCTTCTCTCTCCTTCTGAGTCAGAAAAGTCTGCGGTACTACCATCCGCCGACGCTGCTGATCGCGGGCGGGGCAGAGGTAGAGGATCGTCCCGATACCATCCGCATGCTGGCGTCATGGTTTCCCCGTTCCGTGGAAGTCGTGCAAATCGACGATGCCGATACGGGCGCCTTCATGTCTCCCTGCCCTCCTGTGCTGCTGGAAGATCTCCCTGAACTGTGCGGCAGCGTCACCCCCGACGAACGCGCCCGGATTCTGGAAACGCTGCATACAGCGCTGCTGACCTTCTTTGTACGACATCTCGGCGACGAGGCTCCCGCCTCCGCCATACCGCCTCCCCAGGAGCCCGCTGCCCCCGGGGCCCGCTGATTGCGCCGCCGGAAGCAGTGCATACTCCCCGTATCGCCGTTCTGTGAAATGTCCGGACATGCTCTGGAGACATAACCTATGCGTTTCCCCCTCTTTTCCGCCCTGCTGCTTGCGCTGCTCCTCTCCGGCCTGACGCCCGCCCGCGTGTCCGCTGCCGACGAAGGCGACGACTGGGTCTATATGCCCGCAGGGGCCCGGCCGACCTATTTCGGCATTCATGGCGGCACCATGCCCGTCAGCCTGCTGGTCAGCGATGACGGCGCGGCTCTGGTCAGTTTCGTAGGTCTTACCGGCAACGACTTTCTCAACATTCTCTACAAAATGGACCGGCGCGTCCCCTCTCTCTTCAACGGCACATCGCCGGAAAGCCGCCGTCGCCTGCCGGGGAGAAATGCTCCTGCTGTGCCCTCCGGCCTGACGGCCGGCGGCGGCGACGACAGGCTGCCCGTGTTCCACTCCCTGGGGGAACGCTCCACCCACCTGCTCCCCTTCGGCTTCTCGGAAACCCCGCTGCCCATTGAGGGGCACGTCATGCTGCCCAGCCATGCCTCGCCCGCCAAGCGCTTCCGCCTGTTCATCGATCCCAGGTATCTGCAACCCCGCTAGAGCGTTTCAACTTTGAAACAGGTGAAACGCGAGGCGGCAGCACAGCG
>CAMBWG010000410.1 GCA_945871415.1 uncultured Desulfovibrio sp. | reverse complement strand
TCTGCCCGAACATGAAGCGCGGCACCCCTTCCATGGGGTCCATGCCGATGGTGGAAATCAGCAGCCCCAGCACACCGGAAATAAGCCCCTTGATGATGGACTTTGACGACACCCCCGCAATGATGGTCAGGCCGAACAGCGACAGCCAGAAATATTCCGGGCTCTTGAATTTCATGGCCAGCTGCGCCAGCAGCGGCGAAAAGAAGTACAGAGAAATGCAGCTCAGCAGGCCGCCGCAGAACGAGGCAAAGCAGGCCGTGAACAGGGCCTTTGCGGCCTTGCCGCGCAGAGTCAGCTGATAGCCCTCGATGGCCGTTGCCGCCGACGCGGGCGTGCCCGGCGTATGAATAAGAATGGCGCTGATGGAACCGCCGAAAATCGCGCCGCAATAGATGCCGCCAAGCACAATCAGCCCCGTTGCCGGGTCCATGCCGAAGGTGACGGGCAGCAGCAGCGCCACGCCCATGGCCGCGGACAGGCCGGGCAGGCAGCCGATGGTAATGCCCACAATGGTGGAAAGGAGCATGGCCAGAAGGTTGACGGGCGCAATGGCATGCACAAAGCCCGCGCCCATAAGTGCCAGAGTATCGGTCATGACGCTCCCTCCCTATTTGAAGAGCAGACCCACGGGCAGCGGGACTTTAAGAAACACGCTGAAAACGCTGTAAATCATCACGGCCATGACGCCAATCGTCAGCGCGGCGTGCGTTTTCGGCACGCCCAGATACCACAGCATGGCCGCCAGATAGAGCAGACTCGCCACATAAAAGCCCGCCAGCTCCATCACGCCCATATAAAGCACGCAGCTCAGGCAGACAACGCCGAACTGCTTCCACTGAAAACCGGCAAAAACCTCGGGCAAATCATTGATGATGCCCGCGCCGCCGCGCGCCTTCAGAAGGCAGCGCGCCAGATACAGGGTGTTCAGGGCCAGCAGACCGCCGATAAGGCACAACGGATAGGTTTGTGCATCCGACGGCAGCTCCAGCGTCATGACAAGAAAAAAAAGCGTGAAGGCATAAATGATGACCGTCACGCCGATATCGGATCGTTTCATACAAGCCTGTCCGGGCTGATGTGAAACGGCGGAAGGGGCCGCCCCCTCCCGCCGTCGGAAAAGACTACTTCTTATAGAGCTTCGCCACCGTGTCGCGGCAGAACTTTTCCTGCGCGGCGATCAGCTCGGCAAGCTGTCTGTTGTCCTTGAAATCAAGGCTCATGCCCGCCTTGGCGTGCGCTTCAATGCAGGCGGGATCCTGCATGGTCTTGCGGAAGGCGTTCACATAGAAATCCACGATTTCCTGCGACACGCCCTTGGGCAGCACCAGCGCGCGGGCGGAACCGTACCACTCGCCGTAATAGCCCAGCTCGCCCAGGGTGGGCACATCGGGGTATTCCGGCAGACGCTCCTTGCTGAACACGCCCAGAATGCGCAGTTCCGGCTTGTCGCCGGCGCACAGCGCGGCCACGTCGGCCACCTTGGCGCAGGAGAACTGCACTTCGCCCTGACGCAGGGCCAGCAGCTGATCCGCCGTGCCGCCGTAGGGGATGGCCTTGTAGTTGAAACCGGCCGTGGTCGCCAGCAGCTGGGCCGCCGTGTGGTTGGAGGCTTCCACGCCGTTGGTCGAGCAGCGCAGCTTGCCCTTTTCCTTGCAGGCCGCCACCAACTCCTTCAGAGTCTTCCACGGGCTGTCGGCACGCACGACCACCACGCCCGTTTCGGAAAGCTGATTGCACACGGGCACCACGTCGCTTACAGAGAACGTGGACCCCGGCTGCACGGCCAGCGTGGTGAAGGTCGGCAGATTGATGAAGCCGATGGTGCGGCCGTCCGGCTTGGCGTTGACAAGCTCCGTCCAGCCGATTTTACCGTCGCCGCCGGGCAGATTGTTGATGATCAGCGTCTTGCCCACATATTTCTCGGCCTGCGACGCCAGCAGCCGCGCGCCGGTATCCGTGCCGGAACCGGCCTTGTACGCCACAATCACGGTCACGTCGCCGTCAGGGCTCCACGCCTGCGCCGTCATGGGCAGGGCCAGCAGGGCCGCCGTCAGAAAAGCCAGCAGTTTTTTCATATCCGAATGCCTCCGGGCTGGACGGTTGATGACAATTTCATGCCGATTGCATGACAATGCAGTGCCTTGTCTGGCCTTACCCCCTCCGCCGCAGTGCGTCAAGAAGTTGCGCGGCTTGCGGGATGTTTGTGAAATCTCGGGGGGAAGGGGAACCCCTCTGCTCGCGCGAGAGGGTCCCAGCCTTTCCAACGGAAAGGCGTTCTTGTAGTTCTTCCCCCCGGGCCCCCCATCCCCTCCCCAGCGCGCTTTTTTCTGGTTGATGACGAACACCCCGTCGCCGACGCTCCGCCCCTCGTCGCCGTCCCCCGGCAACTCCATTGTAATTGCCTGTCCACATTGATCCTGCTAAAGTCAGAGCAGACGGCGCAACTGGAGATGCTACGTTGTAGTTGCCTGTCCACATTGATCCTGCTAAAGTGCCGATTCCTCTCCCTTGAGATTGTCAATGGTTGTAGTTGCCTGTCCACATTGATCCTGCTAAAGTACGCAGCACATTTGGCAGGGCATTGCTAATGTTGTAGTTGCCTGTCCACATTGATCCTGCTAAAGTGATCGGGCAGACGGGTCTGCTTGTATCCATGTTGTAGTTGCC
>CAMBWG010000409.1 GCA_945871415.1 uncultured Desulfovibrio sp. | reverse complement strand
AACCCGCGACTTCAACCTTGGCAAGGTTGCACTCTACCACTGAGTTACTCCCGCAGAGTGAGCCTTTCGGCTAAGTAAACTTTATTGGAGGCGGCATCCAGATTTGAACTGGAGATGGAGGTTTTGCAGACCTCTGCCTTACCACTTGGCTATGCCGCCATCATTTCTGGTGGAGCGGGAGACGGGATTTGAACCCGCGACTTCAACCTTGGCAAGGTTGCACTCTACCACTGAGTTACTCCCGCTCAACGAAGAAGAGTTCTACAGACTTTGCCCCTTTCTGTCAACAAGGTTTTTCCAAAAAAGGGAATTTTTCTTCAAAAACAATTTTTATCAAATACAAACAATATGTTACAATAAACAAAAACCGGACTGAGCCAGAAAGGGACATCGCGGAACAGCGCCCCCTTTTCAGGGCGCAACGTAAAGACCGTCATGCGGACCGGACCGGGCGCTGCGCAGGCGCGGCGCTTCGTCGGGACGCCACAAAACCTGCAAGCGGCCCCAGCGGGCCGTGTCCAGCACGGGAATGCCCCGTTCGGCAAACCAGCTGCGAACGCGACGGGCGGGATAGCCATAGCGATTGCCGAAACCGCAGGACGCCAGCACCAGACGCGGGCGGACGGCACGATACAGCGCCGCGAGAAAGCTTCCCGCCGCGCCGTGATGCGGAAGCACCAGCACGTCGGCGGAAATCTCCCGTCCGCTGCGCAGCAGCGCCCGCAGAGCCGGTTTTTCCGCATCGCCCGGCAGCAGGGCCAGCCCGTGCCCGTGACGAGTCAGACGCAAAATCAGGGAAGCGTCATTGGCGGACAGTCCCTCGGCCTCTCCGGGCGGCCAGAGGACCTCCAGCCGCAGCCCAAGCCGGGGATCGCCCAGCGACAGCACATCCCCGGCGGACAAAACGCGCGCCCGGCCTGCGCTTTCCCACGGCCGGCGGGCTCTGCGCCAGCGTTCTCCGAAGCTCCCCCTGCCCTCCCTGCCGTTATGCAGCAGCAACGGCGGCGACACGGCTTCCAGCAGTGCCGGAAGCCCGCCCGCATGATCAAGATCGGGATGACTGGCAACCACAGCCGCCAGCTCCGGTTTCCTGTTGTCGCCGAGAAGCGGCAGGATAAGTGCCGATCCGGGATCAAAGCGGGACGAAAGGCTGCCGCCGCCGTCAACGAGCCAGCGCTGCCCGTCGGGCAGCTCAAGCAGCAGTGCCTGTCCCTGCCCCACATCGATCACGTCCAGCCGGACTTCCTGAAAATAGGCGGCCAGAAACTGCTCGTGAAACCGCAGCAGAGGGCCCGCGCAGAGCAGCAGCACGGCCGCCACCGCCAGACGGCGCACGGCTCCCGGCAGGCGTTCCCGCCCCACGGCGGCCACGGCGACAAGAAAGAGCAGCGGCACGGCCAGCAGCGCCGTCCAGTGCGGCCGCAACAGGGCGGGGGCATCCAGCAGCCCCGCATCCGCCAGTTGCTGAAGCCCTCGCAACAGCAGCTCACAAGGCCATGCAGCCAGCGTCAGCGCCGTTTCCGCGGCAACGTGCCACTGGCAGACGGCACAGAACAGTCCGAAGAAAGCCGGCGGCATGACCGCAAAGCCAAGCACGGGCAGCCAGAGGACATTAAGCCAGAACCAGTGCCCCGGCGAGGAAAACAACAGGACATTCAACGGCAGAAGAGCAAGCTGCAAGGCCAGAGACACCACGAAGATATGCAGGGCCCCGCGCAGGAAGGAACGGAACCGGTCACGCCATGTCCGGCGCTGTTCCCCGGCAGGCGGCGGCATAATGCGGGAGAGCAGCGGCGGCAGGGCGCACAGGGCCGCCACGCACAGCACCGAAAGCTGCAAGCCTGTATCGTAGACGCTCAACGGAGCGACCAGCGTGATGCAGAGCAGCGCCAGACAAAGGGCATCCCAGCCGCTGCGCGGCGCCAGCGTCGCCCACAAGACGGCGTTTTCCTGTCCGCGCCGGAAACACAGAGCCAGACAACCGAGCAGCAGCATGCAGGCCGCGCGCACCAGCGACGGCGGCGCATTGCCAATCCAGAGATAAACAAAAGCAAAGGGAAGAGAACAGAGCAATGCCCAGACACGGAAAGGACGGCGCAGATAGCAGGCAGGATGCGCCAACCCCGCAAGCTGCACCACGAGCACGCCAAGCAGACCGGCAATGGCAAGATGCTGTCCGGAAAGCGCCAGGCTGTGCGCCAGCGAAGCGGCGGCCACCTGCCTGAATACGGGAGAGGCAATAAACTCGCGTTCGCCGAAGATCAGGGCCGGAAGCAAGGCACGCGCCTGCGTCATCGTCGCTTTCCCTTCGGGCAGGAGGGCCGCCATAAAGGCCTGACGACAGCGCTCCCGCCACAGAACAGGAAGCGAAACAGTCGTTGCCGCAAGCTCGGGATTTCCGGCGCCGCCCCGGCTCCACAACGTCCAGGCTACGCCGCGAGCCCGCCACCAGAGTTCAAAACCGCGCGGCAACGGCGGCCTGCTCTCCGCGGCGGCAGGGTCATATGCCGGTTCTTCGTTGGCAAAACCGCGCACGGGCCGCAATGACCGGGAAAGACAGAGACGCTGCCCTGCCAGAGGCCGAAACAGGGGCTGATCCCAGGTCCAGGCCACGCCGCCGTCGACAGGCGCACCATTCCCGCTCTCGGGACGCACCTGCCGCAACAGCACGCGCAGGCGGTTGTCCGGCAGACTCTGCACA
>CAMBWG010000408.1 GCA_945871415.1 uncultured Desulfovibrio sp. | reverse complement strand
TGAGTATCTGCAAGAACAGCACCCTGCCCTACTGGTACTGCGTCACCCTGCAACCACCCTTGGCAGCGGCCTGTTTCTCCCGCAACCGCAGGGCCTACACGGCGGACGGATTGCCGCAGGATAACACTGAGGGGCTGATCAAGTACGTTCTCCGCACCACGGCCAAGCGCTGGGACATGGAGGTGGAATTCGACGAGGCGGCGGGCAAGCGCATGCCGAGCTTGGTGCAGCTCCTGCAAAACGATGAGAGCGACTACGACTTTTTGGCCTCCGTCATGCGTGCCTGCGGGCTCGGGTATCGTATTACCTCCACCTGCGATATTGAGAAGAAAACCGGCAGCAGCGTGTTGCGGGTGGTTGACATGGCGGACAGCATCGCCCAATTCGGGACAGACACCGTGAAGCTCGGCCACGTCGAGCGAGGGGTGCCGCGCCGGAAGCGCAACCTGGGCTTCGCGCAAATCGCGGGCGGTCAGGCGGCCTTCCCCGGGTACGCGGATGCCTGCAAAGCGGACGGTGGGGCGAAGGTCACGATCCCGGATGCCGCGCAGAACGCGCTGACGAGCTTCCTCACCGGTAACTCGGCCACCACCACCGTGGCCTCGGCCTTCCTCCCGATGCACAATAACGCTGCCGTATGCCACGGGCAAACAGTGAACGCGATGCCCCCCGCACCCGGCACGCCGGTGGAGTGGGACACGGGCTGCGGCCAAGGGGACACGACCACCTACTACACCCCGCGCATCAAGGTAACGGATGACGGCGGCAAGGGAACGAAACTGCTGACCGAGGTATGGGCTGTGAAACCCTACAGCGACGGGAAAACCGTGCGGGGATTGGGCCGATGCCCCATGCCCGTTCGCATGCGGGATAACACTGACACCGAGGACGACTCTCTCTGCGCCTACCTGCTGTAGACTCAAAAGAAGGCAACGCCGCGCGTGCGCTGCTTTACGGCGGAAGTACTGGGCCCCGACAACTATTCCGGCTCTGTCCGCAACCTCTGCCGTGTGCGAGAAATCGGCTCAATCGACGGCACATCAAATGAATTTTGGGTAGAACTCGGAAGCCCCTTCGCCGATAACGGAGCCGGCATCTACACGCGCCCGCGCAAAGGCAACATCCTCTTCTGCCGCTACAACGGGGACTTCAGCATCCCCACCGCCCTCTGCAGCCTCTACCGCGAGGGTAATACCATGCCGAGCACCGGCACCATCGGCGCAACGAAGGAAGAAAACACCACGGCCGATTCTCCCTATACCCTGACCATCCGCAACCGCTCGTATAAGGCCGACGCTGACGCAGACATCCCGGAGGGGAAACCGGAGGAGTTTGCTCGACCACACTCGGTCCATGACCTGCGGAGCTCGAAGATTAAATGCAGCCAGATCCAATTGGTAAGCGAGGATAACGGTATCACACCCAACACGCCCACGAAGGACCGGCTGGGAGTGCGGGATGCTTCTTTCTCCTTCAGCATGGGCACCATGCCCGAAACACTCCTCTCCCTGGCCACCGGCAAGAACACCGTCGGTGTTACCATGGCCGAGCCGTGGATCGAATACTCAAAAGGCATCAAAAAGCCGATACGACCGAATTTCCAGGGTATCAACTTTTTCTCCGAGCAGGATACGCTGCAACAATCTTCCGGTTGTCAATTCATCAATGCCGGCGGCAGCATCACCATCACGGCGGCAGAGGGCATCAACCTGCGCGTGGGGCGCTGTCATATCTCAATCACGGAATACGGTATAGAAATCTCGACGGGCTGGGGCTGGGTCAACAATCCCGGGGCCTACAAAACCTACCACACGGAGGGAACGAGGGAGAAGATTATCGCCTCCGACAGAGGCTTTATCCGCAAGCTGAATAACAGTATTACCCTGGACCAGCGAGGGATTAATCTGAGCGGCACGGCTGTAACCTACAGCGCGTTGAACGCTGCCACGTTTTCTACGCTCATCGGGTCGACGTACAGCTTTAATAACTACGCGGTGAATGCCTCTGCCCCCACCATCAGCAACACAACGGGCGCCAATTTCTTCGATACCCTTCTCTTCGGTGCCTTGTTCCTTTATACGGAGATCTCGGATACTTTCTCGCATACGTCCAAGGATGACATGCCGCTCAGCCAGAGCGACAAGGGCAGTACAGTCAAGGATGTATTCAAATATACCGGGTACGTTGCACGTCACTTATTCGGGCAGGCGCTGCCGCTCGCGGGGGTCATCAAAGACATCGTCCCCATCCTGAAGTCATTGGTCTCTATTCGAGGCTCGAGTGTCAAACTGATTCCGGCCGGCATTCAGATCAGCAGTGATCAATCTCATGTAGAGGCCATCAACAACTATGTCTACACCTGCCCACTGTCCGGTTATCGTGTAATTGCGGGGCAACTGTTGGGCGCGCCGGCCATGCTGCTTGCGCATAAGGTTGCCAAGATGTTCTCGGCCAATCAGGAGTGTCTCGATTCGCTGAGCGTAAATCTCAAGAGTATCCGAAAACAGTCCGCCTACGCCGTGGAAGAGAATCGCATCGGGCACGCCGGTGCGGCCAAGCTCACAGAAGAGGAGGTCGCGGTCGCGGCACAGGAAGCCGATGTACAAGAAGATGACATCGCAGTACAGGAACAGGAACAGCATCTTGATCAGCACGAGGAGGAGGTGCATCACGATGAGCAGAATATCACGAGCGCGGTGCAGAATGTTCAG
>CAMBWG010000407.1 GCA_945871415.1 uncultured Desulfovibrio sp. | reverse complement strand
CAAACCTGATCTGGCTGGCGCGCGAAGGCCTTGTGGCCAAAGGCTCCGATCTTGTGCCGGAAGCGCTGGACATGTGCCGCCGCATGGGCCTCTACAGCGGCACGCCGCTGGAAGTCTGGCAGGATGACGGCATTGCTCCCCGGCACCTTCCCGATCCGGTAGACGGCATTCTCTCGGTCAACTGGCTCTATCACGTGCCCGGTACCAGTATGGACGGCTTTCTTAAAACATGGCGTCCTGCGCTCAAGCCGCACGGCGTCATTGCCTGCGATACGCCGGATATTTCCTATAACCGGGTCAAAAACAATCAGTATCACAGCAGCGACAAGCATCTTCCCGAGGAGCGGCGCCGTCCTTCGGAATACCGTTTCCGGCTCTCCCGAGCGGATATGGAACGCATCGCCGCCGACAACGGTTTTCGCGTGGAACGGCATGCGCTGCCGCTGCGCGGCTGCCCCCGCCGCGGAGTCTACCTGCTGCGTCGCGAAGATTAAAGCGCTTTCTCCCGCGCTGCACGCCGCCCGGATACCCGTTCCCGTATCCGGGCTTTCTTTTTGGTAAAACAGAGCAGGGGAGGAAAAAATTCCTCCCCGCAGAATCAGATTTCGTCCCAGCGGCGACCGAGCCGTATTTCCCGGGCCTGCAAGGCGTCAATGAGCGCCGGATCATGCGTGGAACAGATAACGGTCACGCCGAGGCGGCGACACTGCGTCACCGCCTCGGCAATGGCCCGGGCGCTGGCCGCATCAACATTGGAGGTGGGTTCATCCAGCAGCAGTACGCGCGGATTCAGAGCCAGACGCGCCGCCAGCGCCACGCGCTGACGTTCGCCGCCGGAAAGGGCATTGGGACCGCGCGCGGCAAAGGAACGGGGGTCCGCAAAGCCAACGGCCCGCATGCAGCGCTCATAGATACTTTCCAGCTGCTCCCGGCGATGACGCAGGCGCAGGCCCAGCGTTACGTTATAGAAGACGGATGCCCGCAGCAGATAGGGATCCTGCAACAACAGCGATACTTCCCGGCGCGGGTTGCTCCTGTCGCCGTAGTAGAGGAGTTCGCCGGAAAAAGGGCGCTCGATAAAGGCCAGAAGACGCAGCAGGGTGGATTTGCCGCAGCCGTTGGGCCCGGTCAGGGCCACAGCTTCGCCGCTTTCAATGACAAGGGAGAGCTTCGGCAGGGCCGTCCGCTGCTGATAGCGCTGCTCCAGATCCCTGGCTTCATAGATGGCGCTCATGCGCGGGCCCCCCGACGGCGCAGGAAAGCCAGCGCCAGATTGACGAGAAAGGCCATGAAAAGCAGCACCAGCCCGAGCGCTATCCCCTGGGCAAAGTCCCCCTTGCTCGTTTCAAGGGCAATGGCCGTTGTCATGGTCCGGGTGGAATAGCGAATATTGCCGCCAAGCATCATGGCAACGCCCACTTCGGTAATGACGCGCCCAAAGGCCGTGACACAGACCATGCCGATGGCGAAGCGACACTCCCACAAGGTGAGCAACGCCGTCTGCCGCGCATTGGCGCCGAGCGTCAGCAGCGTTTCCCGGCAGCGGGGATCAAGATTTTCCACAGCCTGCGCCGTCCAGGAGATGACTATGGGCAGCGCGAGCACCGCCTGCCCGATGGCCATGCCGGGCAGGGTGAACAGCAGCTCGTATTCCCCCAGCGGCCCCCTGGCCGTAATAAAGGCATAGACAATCAGACCGATCAGCACCGTGGGAAAGGCGAGCAGAGTATCTGAAACAAGCCGCAGGGCGCGTCTGCCGGGAAAATCGCAATAGCCAAGAATGAAACCCGGCACGAGCCCCAGCAGAAAGGCGGCCGTCATGGCGTAGAGAGTGGAAAGAAGGGTGGCGTGGATGGCGGAGAGGGTGGCATCATCCATATCGGCCAGCAGCGCCAGCGCGCCGAACCAGCCGTTAATCAGATATTCCATAAGCACACGACACAAGCGGCGAACCGCGGGGAACGCCGTCTGAGGTTGCGCGCGAGAACAGGGCGGCGGACGCTGCGCGACATGCCTCCGCCGAAAACAGAACCTTTTGCCTTTGAAAAAGACGGAACACGAAACGACAGGCCGTATGGTTTAAAACGCGCAGCGCTTCAAACCAAATGCTCCGGGGCCTGTTAACACTATTTCTTCTATTTATTTTAAATAAATAGAAATTCAGACTACTCATAACCTCTGAATGATTCTTGCCACATGGCCTGTGTCCCCTCTGAAAAAGCGCGTTGGGGGAAGGATGGGTGGGCCCGGGAGAATGATTCAGTGTTAACACGTCCTAAAGAGGCGAAGCGCGCCGCCTGCGGCTTCGCCTCTTATCGCATCACGGTCGGTCAAGCCTCCCGGATGAATGACGTCTCAATGATGTCGCCTACTTGCTCTGGGCGGCATTGGGGAAGAAGAGCTGCTTGCCCTGAAGCTTGTAGTCGGCAATGATCTTCTGCGTGGCGGGGCTGACCCACCAGTCTTCAAACTTCTTTGCCAGGTCCTTCTTGACCTTGGGGCACTGCGCGGGATTCACCGTCATGACGCTGTACTGATTGAAGAGCGCCTTGTCGCCTTCCACAATGATGGTCAGCGGGTTCTTGTCGCCCTGCTGTCCGGCAAAGGTGATCCAGGTGCCGCGATCCGTAAGGGCATAGGCCTTCTTTTCGGCGGCCATGTTCAGGGTGGCAATCATGCCCTGACCGGCGGAGAAATACTTGGGGTCCTTTT
>CAMBWG010000406.1 GCA_945871415.1 uncultured Desulfovibrio sp. | reverse complement strand
CTCGCGGATACGCTCGAAGATGAGCACGTTGGCGTCCACGGCCATACCGATGGTAAGCACGATACCGGCGATGCCGGGCAGCGTCAGCGTCGCGCCGAGGGCGGCCATGCCCGCCATGACGATAAGCATGGTGAAGCAGAGCATCAGGTCGGCAATAACGCCGCTCAGACCGTAGTAGATGGCCATGAAGATGACCACGGCGGCCGCGCCCACAAGAGCGGCCTTGATGCCGCTGTCAATGGATTCCTGACCAAGGGAAGGACCAACGGTGCGTTCCTCCAGCACGGAGACCGGCGCGGGCAGAGAACCGGCGCGCAGCACCACGGCAAGGTCGTTGGCCTCTTCGGTGGTAAAGCGCCCGGTGATCATGGCCCGGCCGCCCGCGATGCGTTCGCGGATAACCGGCGCGGAATACACCTTTCCGTCCAGCACGATGGCCATCTGGCGATTGACGTTTTCCCCGGTCAGGCGGGCAAAAATGTCCGAGCCGCGGGCATTGAACACCAGAGACACGCCCGCTTCGGCGCCGTCAAAGGAGGCGCGGGCATCGGCCACATCTTCGCCGGTCAGCACGGCGTCGCGCTCAAGCGCAATGCGGCGGGGCTCCTGTCCCTCGACTTCATGGCCGCTCTCAATATACGGCAGGGCGATGACGCCGGGGGGCAGCACAGGCTGCGAGGCGTCCACATCGCTGCGGACAAGATGAAATTCGAGATGCGCCGTCTGTCCCAGAATCTGCACGGCACGGCGGGGATCGGAAAGACCGGGGAGCTGCACCTGAATGCGATGCCCTTCCTGCTTGCGGATATCGGGTTCGGCCACGCCGAACTGGTCAATACGGTTACGGATGGTGCGCAGGGCCTGATCAAGGGCCAGGTCTTCCAGACGCGTCACTTCCGCGGAGGTGAAGCGCGCCACATAGCGCAACTGCCCGGCTTCGCCGCGCTGAGGTTCGCTCACTTCCAGCTGGGGGAAGAACTTGTGCAGCACTTCCTGAAGCTTGCTTTCATCAGCCGCGCGCGGCACGAGGAATTCGAGGCGGTCGCCGCCCACGACGCGGGGACGCAGCACGATGACCTGCTGCTCGTCCTTGGCCACCCGGCGCAGATCCTGCCCGGTCATGGCCCGCGAATTGCTGACAGCCTTGGCCACGTCCACGCCCAGCGTCAGATGAATGCCGCCCTTGAGGTCGAGGCCGAGATTGATCTTTTTGTCGGGGAGCACGGCCTGCAGGGCCGTTCCCAGCCCCGGCACGCTCGGAAGCGCATACGCGAGGCAGAGTATGCATACCAGCAGGGAGACGCCGAGACGCCAACGCAACGAAATCATGAACACCTTCCACAAAAAAGAATTTGCCCGCACGCGGCGGGTCCGAACGGTGCGCGCAAGGCACGAACCATGAAGGGCCTCCCCTTGCGCCAGGCAGGAGAGGCCCCGGGAATTACTTCTTTTCTTCGGCAGCAGCGGCCTTGGGATCGATCACGCCGCCGATGGCGCCACGGCTGATACGCAGCTTGGCTTCGCCGCATTCAATCAGCGCTTCTTCTTCGCTGATTTCCAGAATACGGCCCAGCAGACCGCTGGACGTGATGATGTGGTCCCCGCGCTTCAGCTCGGAGAGCATCTGCTTGTGGGCCTTGGCCCGCTTCTGCTGGGGACGGATCAGCAGGAAGTAGAAAATCACAAACATCAGGATAAGCGGCACAAACTGCACCAGCATATCCGAGCCGCTGGCCGGAGCGGCACCCGCCTGGGGCGTACCCATGGCGTAGGCGACGGATTCGAAGAACAAGGCGCACCTCCATAAGGGGCGGACTGCGCGCCGCATGCGCGGCGCTGATTATCGGAAAAGACCGCCTATTCTACCTATGTCCGCCCAAAGTTGCAAGACCAAAGGCGCTTCGCGCGAAATCCGCCGCCCGGGCGGCCACTCTGTCCCGGCTTTCCACGTGGACAGGCACAAGATGCCCGCCATGCCTGCTCTGAACCGCAAGCACTTCCGCACAGGCCGGACCTCCCCATTTTTCCAGCCATTGCGCGGCATTGACAGGCGGACAGCGATCATCATGGCGCAGCTGCATGAACAGAAGAGGCATACGGCAGCGCGGCAGCCACGAGCGCAGACGCTGCGCTGCGCGCTCCATTTCCAGCACATGACGCAGATGCAGGCAGGTTTCAAAACCCCGCCACGGCGCATCTTCCCGCGACGCCGCCGAACGCGGCTGGCAGCGCAGCACGGGAAAGAGTCCCGACGGCAGCGGCAGACGGGCCAGAAGCGGCAGCATGCGGAAAAAGAGACCCGCTTCGCGCGAAGATACGGCGAAGCTCAGGGGCGTGGACAGCGCCATCAGGCCGACGGGCTCCGGCAGGCCGCCCAGCAGGGCCCGGCGCACGACCTCCAGCGCCAGCAGGCCGCCCAGCGAGTAGCCCAGCAGCAGTACCGGCCCGCGGGCGCACAGGGTGCGATAGCGCTCCAGCGCCAGCGCGCGCCAGTCGGCATAGCAGGAAGCCAGATAGGCGGCTTCCGTCGAGCCGTGCCCCGGAAGCAGGGGCGCTTCCGCAACCACGCCCGTCGCCCTGATGGCCGCCAGCGGCAGACGCAGTTCCTCCGGCGTGCCGCCAAGGCCGTGCAGCGCCAGACAGATCGGCGTGCGGATCATGCCCCGCCCCGCACTTGAAGCCCGGCGCAAGGCCGGATATGGTGACGCCACTCTTTG
>CAMBWG010000405.1 GCA_945871415.1 uncultured Desulfovibrio sp. | reverse complement strand
CTGCGGCGCGGGGGCCGGACGCTGTTGCGCGGCGGGAGCCGCCGCGGCCGGGGGCGTTGCCGGGTGCTGTGCAGCGGGCGCTGCTGCGGGAGCCGCGGCAGCAGCCGGCGGCGTTTGCTGGGCGGCGGGAGCTTCCGGCGTTTTTTCCGGCGCTTTCTTGGAGGCGGCAATGGCGGCTGCCAGATCTGCCTTGTGTTTTTCCGGCACCATATTCTTCTTAATCAGCCAGGCCACAAATTTGAGAGAGGGCGCGTGATGCGGGTCCAGCGACAGCGCCTTGAGCAGATTGGCTATGCAGTCGTCGATATTGTGGCTTTCGAGCTGGACGCGGGCAATGTTCATATACAGGTTTTCGTCGTTGGGCGACAGTTCCTGCGCGCGCTTGTAGTATTCCAGAGCCTGCGTCAGCATCTTGTTCTTGCGCAGATTGATGCCGAAGTCGTTGAACAGATGCTTGTGCTCGGCCTGAAAAGCGCCGTCGAGCTTGACGAGGCGCTCAAAGATATCCTGAGCCTTGGCCTTGTCGCCGCGCTCCAGATAGGTCAGGCCTATGCCGAAATTGGCGCGCACATTCTCTTCGTCCACCTTGAGGGCGCGGGAGTATTCGTATTCGGCGGTAAAGTTGTTCCCGTTTTCGCGCTGCCTGTCCGCGGAGGAGATGGTTTTTTTCAGCTCCTGCATTTTCGGGTACACGGAATTCATGTAGAATTCCGGCTCGGGCGAAAACTTGGCGATCAGCTCGTCCATGCTGATCTTGCGCTTGGGGCCGCTGGGAATATAGTTGGGGTTCAGGGGCTGGCATTCGATGTCCTGTCCCTTTTGCTCCACAAACCAGAATGTTTTCTGGACGGTCTTGCGGGTGGTCGTCCCGGTTCCCACACGGCGGATTTCCTGTGTGGAAAAGACGCCGCGTACTTCCACGGGCTTGCTGGGCGCCGCGGACGGCTCGTGAGGTGTGTTGAGTTGCATGCTGTCTCCGCTAAACCTTCTCGATGTGCATTTCTGAAAGAATGCGGCGTGCGGCTTCGGTCGGATCGTCGGCTCGGGTAATGGGACGCCCCACGACCAGATAGTCGGCTCCCGCCATGATGGCCTTGGCCGGAGTCATGATGCGCCGCTGATCATCCTGCGCGCTGCCCTCGGGGCGGATGCCCGGGCACAGGCAGGCCAGGGAGGGCGCGACGGCCTTGATACGGGCCACTTCCTGCGCGGAACAGACAATGCCGTCCAGCCCCCAGCGGGCCGCGCCCTGCGCCAGCTCCTGCGCAAAGACCGAGGGCTCGGCCGTGATGCCGGGCATTTCGCCGGGGCCGAAGCTGGTCAGCACCGTGACGCCGAAGAGCAGGGGAGCGGGCTGCCCGGCAGCGCGCAGACTGTCGGCGGCTTCGCGCGCCGCTTCGCACATGCGCTGCCCGCCCTGCGTGTGCAGGGTGATCAGATCCGCGCCGCTGCGCGCGGCGGAGCGGACGGCCTGCGCGACAGTGTTGGGGATGTCGTAGAACTTCATGTCCAGAAAGACATGGAAGCCCATGTCTTTCAGGGCGCTCAGCACGGACGGGCCGCAGAGCGTAAAGAGCTCCATACCCGCCTTGACCCACGGCACAATGCCGCGCAGACGCGCGGCCAGGTTCAGAGCGGCATCCTTTTCGGGCAAATCCAGGGCAACGACAAGTTGGGGCGTGGCCGTCATGCGAAGTCCTCCAGCAGGGCGTGCAGCATCTGCATACGGCAGTGCGGCGCAAGGGTGGCGGCCTTGTACGCGGCGCGCAGCCGCGCGTAGGCATCTTCCAGATGATCGTTGATAATCAGGGCGTCGTACCAGACGGCCTCTTTCAATTCGTCATGGGCGTTGGCCAGACGACGCCGGATGGTCTCTTCGCTGTCGAGGCCGCGACTGTGCAGGCGGCGGCGCAGTTCTTCGAGACTGGGGGGAAGAATGAAGGCGAAAAAGGCTTCGGGCAGCGTGGTCTTGACCTGCCGGGCGCCCTGCACGTCAATGTCGAAAAGAACGTCCTTGCCTTCCCGCAGCATCTCGCGCACGGGAGCCAGCGGCGTTCCGTAAAAATTGCCGTGCACTTCGGCCCATTCCGCAAAGTAGCCTTCGCTTTTTAGTTGCAAGAAGCGTTCCCGCGAAAGGAAATGATAGTCCCTGCCGTCCTGTTCGCCTTCGCGCGGGGCACGGGTCGTGCAGGAAATGGAGTAGCTGAGCCGGGGGAACTCTTCGCGCAGCATTTTTACGAGGGTGGTTTTTCCCGTGCCCGAAGGGGCGCTGAGAACCAGGGCTATACCTTGCCGTTCCATTAGTCTCCTTCCTCCTGTGCAAAACGCTGGCTGATGGTTTCCGGCTGGATGGCGGAAAGGATGATATGATTGGAGTCCGTCACCAGAATGGAGCGGGTCTTGCGGCCCTGAGTCGCGTCAACGAGACGTCCCTCCGCGCGGGCATCCTCGCGCAGGCGCTTCATGGGCAGCGATGTGGGCGCGACAATGCTCACTACGCGCGCTGCCAGTACAAAATTCCCGAAGCCGATATTGACAAGACGTTCCTTCGGCATGTGTTATTCCAGATTCTGTACCTGTTCGCGGCACTTTTCCAGCTCATTTTTAAAGTCCACGACCAGGCGCGAAAGCTGCACGTCGGGCAGCTTGTTGCCGCAGGTATTTATTTCGCGGAAGCATTCCTGCAATGTGAAATCAAGACGCCGCCCGGCATCCTTG
>CAMBWG010000404.1 GCA_945871415.1 uncultured Desulfovibrio sp. | reverse complement strand
CCCCCCCCCCCCCCCCCCCCCCCCCCCCCCCCCCCCCCCCCCCCCCCCCCGGAAATCCCGAATTTCAAACCGCGAACGGAACACGCCGAGGAGGCTTTGCATATGGCATATGTCGGTATCAGGGGCGCAGCCTATTGCCTCAACCACGCATCCGAACTGGGGTTTCATTACGGCACGACGCCGTGGCAGGAACGTGTCGCCAAGCCGGATTCCCCTTTCCTGACCGATCTGGCGGCAAAGGTTCCGGGCTATGACGTCGTGAGCCGCTATGCGCCCAATCTGGCCTATATCGGCGCGCTGGACATGCCCGCCTTTGCGGCGGCGGCGCGTCCGTGCATGGAGCATCTTGCGGAAAGTTCGACGCGCTACGGCCGTTACGGCGAAATCATGCCCGAAGATGAATTTCTGGCCCTGCTGGACATCTGCGACGTCTTTGATCTGATCTGGCTGGAAAAGGACTTTGCCGCGGCCATGAAGGCAAAGCTGGAAAGCCACCCCGTCATCGGTCCCGTGCAGATTGCCCGTCTTGAGGCCGGGCACGAGGCCGCGGAAATTGAGGCGCACATCAACGACGAACATGCGCTGCCCCTGTACTGCGGCGGCAAGGTCGTGGGCTGCTGCCGTCGCGGCCATGAAGTGGATGAAAACCTTTCCGCGCATGTGCTGCTGGAAAATATCGCCAGCAAGGCCGGGGCCGTCCTGTCCCTGCTGCACCTCATCAAAAATTCCGGCCTGACGCCCGACGACATCGACTTTGTGGTGGACTGCTCGGAAGAGGCCGCGGGCGACATCAATCAGCGCGGCGGCGGCAACATGGCCAAGGCCATAGCTGAAAGCGCGGGCTGCTCCCACGCCAGCGGTTTTGACGTGCGCGCCTTCTGCGCCGCGCCGGTGGCGGCCATCATCACGTCCGCCAGCATGGTTGCCGCGGGCGTGCGCAAGAACGTGGCGGTGGTCAGCGGCGGCTGCATTCCCAAACTGTTCATGAACTCGCGCGAGCATCTGAAAAAGAACGTGACGCCGCTGGAGTGCTGCCTGGGCGGTTTCGCCGTGCTGCTCGGTCCCGACGACGGCCGGACGCCCGCCATCCGTCTTGACGCCATCGGCAAGCACAGCGTAAGCGCGGGCGCTTCGCCGCAGGCCGTGACCACGGCGCTGGTCTATGAGCCCCTGACGGCGGCCGGTCTGGGCTTCAACGACGTGGACGTGTATGCGCCCGAGCTGCACGACCCGGAAATCACCCTGCCCGCGGGCGCGGGCAATGTGCCTGAAGCCAACTATAAGATGATTGCCGCGCTGGCCGTCATGAAAGGCCAGCTTGAGCGCACGGCCATTGCCGATTTTGTGGCCGCGCACGGCGTGCCGGGCTTCGCGCCCACGCAGGGACACATCCCTTCCGGCGTTCCCTTCCTCGGCCATGCCGTGGACGCCATTCGCGAGGGGCGCATGCAGCGCGCCATGCTGATCGGCAAGGGCAGTCTGTTCCTCGGACGTCTGACAAATCTGGCCGACGGGGCCTCATTCATTGTGGAAAAGCCTGTGGCGCAGCCTGCCGCCGCGGCTGTGGACGCGCAGGACGTGCGCGCCGTGCTGCTGGAAGTGATGGAAGACATGGCCGGGAAGCTCAAGGGGTAAACTATGGATAACCTCAAGAGACAACGTATTGCCGAAGCTCTGGCGGATATCGTGCGCACGGCGCGTGCGTGCGGGCCTGAGCGGCGGATCGCCCTCATGGTCGGCGGCGGCGAGCTGGGCGCGGAGGAGCTGCTGCGCGGCGCGCGCATGGCTCAGGAAGCGCGTCCCGGTCTGCGCGTGCTGGCCATAGGGACGCCCGAGCCCGGCTGGGAAGACCTCGACTGGCTGCCCTGCGAGGACAGCGACGAGGCCCGTGCGGCCGCTCTTGACGCGGCCTTTGCCGAAGGCCGCATTGATGGGGCCGTGGCCCTGCACTATCCCTTCCCCATCGGCGTGACCACCATCGGCCGTATGCAGACCCCCGGCTGCGGCAGGCCGCTCTTTGTGGCCTCCTGCACGGGCATGTCGCACGCCAAACGCGGCCCGGCGCTGCTGCTCAATGCGATCTACGGGCTGGCGGCGGCTAAAGCCGCGGGCATTGCGCGGCCTTCGCTGGCCTTTCTCAATCAGGACGGCGCGGCGCAGGCGCTGCGCGCCCTGCAACGTATGCGTGATGCGGGTTATGACGTTAATTTCGGTACCAGCGGACGCGGCGACGGCGGGAACCTGCTGCGCGGCAACGATCTGGTGGCCGGAACCGTGGATGTGCTCGTCTGCGACAGCCTGACCGGCAACGCGCTGGTCAAGGTCTTTGCCACCTTTACTTCCGGCGGCTACCGGGAAACCGTCGGCTGGGGCTACGGTCCGTCGGTGGGCGAGGGCTGGTCGCGTGTGGTGTCCATCATTTCCCGCGCCTCGGGCGCGCCCGTGGCGGCGCAGGCTCTGCAACTGGCCGCAACATGCTCCGCCGCCGATCTGCCGGCCATCGTGACCCGGGAACTGGCCGCGGCGCACGCCGCCGGTCTGGACGAGGCTCTTGCGCAGCTCGCCCCCGCGGCGACCGCGGCGGCGACCTCCGCTCCCGCAGCGCCGCCCGCCGTGCCTGTGGACGCGCAGATTACCGGCGTGGACGTGCTCGATCTGGAACCCGCCACACAGGCACTCTGGACAGAACCTATCGATGCGGAAACTGCCATGGGCTGCCCCGGCCC
>CAMBWG010000403.1 GCA_945871415.1 uncultured Desulfovibrio sp. | reverse complement strand
AGAATCAGCATGAGCTACCGTATCATTCATTATATAAATCAGTTCTTCGGCGGCGTGGGCGGCGAGGACAAGGCCGATCTGCCGCCCGAGATTCGGGAAGGCGTGGCCGGTCCCGGCCTCGGACTTGCCAAGCTGCTTGGCGCGGATGTGGAAATCGTGGCCACCATCGTCTGCGGCGACAACTACTGCGTTTCCCATCAGGAAGAAGTGGGCGCATTCATTGTGGACGCTCTGCGCAAGCATGACGCTCAGGCCCTGATTGCCGGTCCCGCCTTCAATGCGGGCCGCTACGGCATGGCCTGCGGCTTTGCCTGCGCCGCGGCCGCTCAGGCGGGCTTCATCAGCCTTGCGGCCATGTTCCCCGAAAATCCCGGCGTGGAACTCTACAAGGCCGCCACCTACATCGTGCCCACCAGCGACAACGCCCGCGGCATGGGCACGGCCCTGCCGCCCATGGCCGCCCTCATGGGCAAGCTGCTGCGCGGCGAAAAGCTCGGCAGCCCCGAAGCCGAGGGCTACATCGAGCGCGGCGTGCGCGTGAATACCTTCTATGAAAAGATCGGCGCGGAACGCGCCGTGGATATGCTGCTTAAGAAGCTGCGCGGCGAACCCTTCGTCACCGAATACAAGATGCCCGTCTTTGACCGCGTGACCCCGCGTCCCGCCGTTGAAGATATGGCCCACGCCACCATCGCGCTGGTGACTTCCGGCGGCATTGTGCCGCAGGGCAATCCCGATCACATTGCCGCTTCCAGCGCCCGCAACTACGGCGAATATGACATCAGCGGCGTTACGGACCTTCAGGCCGGTTCCTATCAGACCGCTCACGGCGGCTATGATCAGACCTACGCCAATCAGGACCCGGACCGCGTGCTGCCCGTGGACGTGCTGCGCGATCTGGAAAAGGAAGGCCGCATAGGCAAGCTGCATCATCTCTACTATGCCACCGTGGGCAACGGCACGGCCGTCAGCAATGCCCGCAAGTGGGGCGCGGAAATCGGCGAAAAGCTGCGCGCGGCCAATGTGCAGGCCGTCATCCTCACTTCCACCTGAGGCACCTGCACGCGTTGCGGTGCAACGCTTGCCAAGGCCATTGAAGACGCGGGCGACATGCCGGTTGTGCATATGGCGTCCATTGTGCCCATTTCTCAGAGCGTGGGCGCAAACCGCATCATCCCCACGGTTGCCATCCCGCATCCGCTGGGCGATCCGACCCTTGACGCCGCCGAGGAAAAGGCGCTTCGGCGCAAGCTGGTTGAAAAGGCGCTTACGGCCCTTTCGACCAACGTCAGCGAACAGACGGTGTTTTAGACTGTGAGGGGAGAGTGAGAGTTGTTCCGAGGGGGGAAGGAACCCCCTTTGGCTAGCGCACAAAGGGGTGTTCCTTCCCCCCTCGGGCTCCCCCCTTCCTCCCCCAAACGCGCTTTATATAGGTAAATCCGGCGTTACGGAGACGCTGCCGCCTTTCCTGTGCCGGCCGTCCCCCGGTAGAGCATTTTCAGCGTGAAGCGCTTTGCCTTTCAAACACTGATTTATGGAAATACAAAGGTTTGCTGTATGGAACAGAAGGAACTTGTGATTATTGGCGGCGGCCCCGCCGGTCTGACGGCCGCCATCTACGGCAAGCGCGCCGGCCTTGATCTGGTGCTGCTGGAAAAGGGCTCGTTCGGCGGGCAGATTCTCATTACCAGCGAAGTGGAGAACTGGCCGGGACAGCAGATGATTTCCGGCACGGACATCGGAAAGACCTTCCATGATCACGCCGAACATCTGGGCTGCGAATTCCGCCGGGCCGAAGTGACGGGCATCACGCCCGGCGAAGGCGCGCACGTGGTGCACACCAGCGCGGGCGACATCGCCGCAAAGGCCGTCATCATCGCCACGGGCGCGGCGTTCCGCCGTCTGGGCTGCCCCGGCGAAGCCACGCTGACCGGCGCGGGCGTGAGCTATTGCGCCGTCTGCGACGGGGCGTTCTTTACCGATGAGGAAGTGGCCGTCATCGGCGGCGGCAATACCGCCGTCGAAGAAGCCTGCTACCTGACGCGCTTTGCCTCCAAGGTTTATATCGTGCATCGCCGCAACGAGTTTCGCGCCGATCGCGTGCCCACCGAGCGTGCCCTTTCCAATCCCAAAATCGTTCCCGTGTGGGATTCCGTGGTGGAAAGCATCAACGGTACGGAGCTTGTGGAAGGCATCACCGTTCGTAATGTCAAAACCGGCGAAACGTCCGACATCCCGCTGGCCGGCGTCTTTGTCTTTGTGGGCACCGTGCCGCAGCTCGATTTTCTGGGCGATGTCTGCCGCCGCACCGACGGCGGCTGGATTGAGACGGACCGTCGCCTTCAGACCTCCGTGCCGGGCATCTTCGCCGCGGGCGACGTGCGCGACACGCCTCTGCGGCAGGTCGTGACCGCCGCGGGCGACGGCGCTCTCGCCGCCATGTCCGCCTATCATCACATTGTCGGCGGCTAGAGTATTTTACTTTGAAAAAGCAAAACTCGAGGGCCCGACCCGAAGTGAGCGGAAAAACAGCGTTTTTCCGCGAAACGGCAGGCCGTATGGTTTGAAACGCACAGCGTTTCAAACTGAAAATGCTCAGAAGCTGCAAGATACTCCTCCCCATCCTGTCGGGGGACGGCTGCATGATGGAAAGCTCCGGCTTTCCCGCAGCGTTCCATCCTCCAGAATAAAGCGCGTTGGGGGAAGGATGGGGGGCCCGGGGGGAAGGGAACATCC
>CAMBWG010000402.1 GCA_945871415.1 uncultured Desulfovibrio sp. | reverse complement strand
CGAAAAGAAGCCGAAGACCGCGCCGCGCAGACCGACGCCGCACTGCAGGCCGCACGGGAAGACGCCCGCCTGCTGGAAGATCAGCTGCGCGCCCGCCTGCGGGAACTCCAAAAAAACTGCGACGACGCCGGGCATGCGCGAAAAGAAGCCGAAGACCGCGCCGCGCAGACCGACGCCGCACTGCAGGCCGCACAGCGGGAACGCTTGCCGGAACAGCCGCGGTTTACCGACGTGCAGACATTCCTGCGCGAGCTGCCGCCGGATGCCGTCTCTCTGCTGTCCACCTGTTACGCCTCGGACAGCCTGCTGACCTTTCTGGTACAGTGCGGACAGTTCAGCCGCCTTTCCCGGTGCTGGGAGGGCTGCGCCAGAGCCGTTTCCCGCGGCGCTCCGGGCGGCCCGCTGACGGCGTGTCTGCGGCGTCTGCTGGAACTGTACAATCTCTCCGGCGACGCCCCGGCAGCGCTCATCGAGCCGCGGCCCGGCGACCGTTATGACTACACCCTCTCGGATCGCATCGACAGCGACGGAAGCATCGTGCGCGAGCTGCTGCTGCCCGGACTGCGCAATGCCGGCGGCAAGCTGATGCACAAGGCCCTTGTGCGCCTTGCGCCGGGACGGGAGGCATAACAAGCGTTCTGCCATTGAAAAAGACAAAACGCGAGGCGGCGACATCCTCGCCCGAAAACGCCGCGCCTCCGTTTCCCGGTTCTGCAACCACCAACTCCAGCGAGAACATGCCATGCATGCAACACAGTATGCCCTTCCATCCTTCCGAATCTGGCGACATCCGGCCCTGCAGGGGCGCATTGCCCGCGACGCGCTGGCCCGCGGCATCGTCTTTCCCCCCGCGCCGGAAACCGTGCCCGGCGCGCTGCAGCGGCTGCTTGCGAACGACAATATCTTTGACGGCATCGACGCCGCCGCCCTGTGCCGCGAGCAGGGGCTGCGCATCTCCTTTGTCCAGGAAAAACTGTGCCTGCTCTACATTAATCTGCAAAAATTTCCGGCTCTGACATGGGACACAATCAAAGACATTTTCTCCAGAACCAATGTGTTCGCGGAAACACCACTGGCGCGAGACGACATCTCACAGATACAATGGGCCATGCCCTTATTACTGACGTATAAGGGCATCTGGACATATCAGGACACAACATGGAAACAACTTTCGTCCGAGCTGGGGGATCTGGAAGATATTCTGAAGCAGACAACAGCCGCGGGAAGCGACATTGACGAAGTGTGCATTGCCCTGTCGCCCACCCTGCCATCCGGGGAATCAGACTCCCGCGCTCTTTTCGCGACCGATGCCCCGGACTGCCTGCTGCGGGGGGACACCCTGCGCGCCAGTCTGCCGCCGCTGGATGCGGCCGTGCTGACCGATGCCGCGCGCGGCATCTGGGACGCCTACTGGCCGCCGGATTCCCGCCCCGATCCGCAATGGTATGTGCTGATGGATCTGCCGGAGCCCGTGGAGGCGGCCAACCCGTGGGAGGCCGTGCGTCGCGGCAGTCAGGTCGCCATTGATTTCGGCACGTCCAGCACGGTGGCCGCCGTGCGGGAGGAAGACGGCCGCCTGCGCCTCCTGCGCATCGGCGGCGAATTGCGGGAAACAGTCTCGCCCGCGCAGTACGAAAACCCCACGGCCCTGGAATTCTGCGACTATCAGAACCTGCGCGACGCATGGACGCACGAGCCGTGGCGTCCTCTGATCCGCTGGGAGGACATCAAGTGTTCGCATCAGGCGCGCCACGAACTGGCGGCGGCCGGGCGCGCCTCCTGCGGCATGCGCAGCATCAAGACCTGGGCGCGCGAACAGCCCGGCCGTCCCCCGCTGCGTCTGCGCGATGAAAAAAATCATACCTTCGAGCTGTCCCCCCTGCCCGTCGCGGAAAACGAGAGCATGACCGACGTGGGCGACGTGTCGCAGCGCCCCGTGGACCCCATCGAACTCTACGCCTATTTTCTGGGCCTCTTTCTCAATAATCAGCTTGTATACGGCGGCGTCATCTATCCGCGCTATTACATGACCTTCCCGGTCAAGTTCGATCGCCGCACGCGCGACCGCATTCTGCAGGGCTTCCGGCGCGGCCTGCTGCGCTCCATGCCCCCCAGCCTGATCTACGGACGGGAATGGCGGCAGGAAGCCCCCTTCCGTATCGAGGAGGTGGCCAGCGAGCCCGCCGCCTTTGCCGCCGCCGCGCTGCCGCGGCTGGGTATCGAACCTTCCGAAGACGGCGAGGCCTTCGGCGTCTTTGATTTCGGCGGCGGCACCACGGACTTTGCCTTTGGGCTCTACCGTTTCGCCACACCGGAAGAAAACGAAGACGAAGGCTGGGAAAACGTGCTGGATATTCTCGACGTTGCCGGCGACGAACAGCTGGGCGGCGAGCATCTGCTGGACCTGGCGGCCTATGAAGTCCTCCGCGACAATGCCGAAACCCTGCTGCACGAAGGCATCCCCTTTCTCTGTCCGCACGGCCTGCCCCCCTTTACCGGTTCCGAACTGCTGTTTACGGAAAGCGCGACGGCACAGGCCAACATGGTGACGCTGCGGGAAGCCCTGCGCCCCCTCTGGGAAGAAGGCCGCCTTGAAAATGCCGACACCGGCACAGCCACCCTGAACCTGTTCTCCCGCTCTGGAGATGTGTCCTCTCCCGAGCTGAAGCTGGATGAAAAAAAACTGTGCGCCTGTCTGAGAAAACGTATCTTCGGGGGCGTCCAGGCCTTTTTCTCC
>CAMBWG010000401.1 GCA_945871415.1 uncultured Desulfovibrio sp. | reverse complement strand
AGAGCGTTTTCATTTTGAAACGCTCCAACGAGGCTGCACAGCAGCCTCGCGCCATAAAGCCGTAAACGCAATTTAGCGGTATCCGTTATGCGGCTGTGCCGCATTACGGATAGCGACAGCATAGTTTTTGCACTGTTAAGTGTTTGAAATGTACACATTTCAAAGTTAATCTGCTCCAGAGCAATTTTGAAGCAACATTGCTCCGGCAGTTGCGGGAGCAGCCGCCCACCACGAAAAAGGTGTTCTACAGCACTTCATAGATACGGGCAAAGACGTTGTCGTAGACCAGCTTGAAATAAGGGGAAATGCGCGGCGACAGTGGGTCGCCGACGAGCAGCTGCACCATCACGGAGTTATAGAGGCGCTGATCCATAGCCAGCTTTTCCCCGGTGACGCGGTTAAAGAGAAAATGGATATTCCTGCGGCTTTCGAGGTAACGCCGGCGCTGGGCGGCGGAGGCTTTGGGGTTCTTGTCGAACCATTCCTGAAGATAGTCGCGCCGGGTCACGCCGGTTTCATCCAGCACGGAGATGGAGGAGGCATAGACGGGCGGCGCGCCGGGGAGCTGCACCGCGCCGGTGGAGAGCTGATAGGCAAGGCCCTGCGTCACGATGGACAGGGCTGCGGATTCGCCCTGCTGCCGGACGAAATTCCAGTTGCCGAAATTGCTTATCCAGAAACCGAGACGAAGGGTCTCGAAACTGACCACAAGGAACTGCCGCCCCTTGCCTTCCACCAGCGGCGTGGAAGGAGAGCGCAGACGATCCATGAGCGCCTGCGCGGCGGCATTGTCCAGCCCGGCAAAGACGTTGCCGGGTTCGTTGTCATGCTGGGCCGTGTAGCGGATAAGCTGCCGGGCAAAACGGGGATTGTCCGTGGCAAGGACGGCTGCGGGCAGGTAGAGGGACGGCCCGGCATGCTGCGCGCCGTCGGCAATGGTGACGCGCCGCGCAAAATGATGAGCGGCGTAGCCCCAGTCCCACCAGAGCCAGAGCATACTGTCGGGCGGCGTGACGGTACGGGCACGCAGCAGAGCCGCGGCATGACGCCGGTTGATCATGGGCCCCTGCGACATGGTGGGCAGGAGCTCGGCAAAGGGCGCTATCAGCAGGGCCGTCAGCAGCAGCGACGCCGCCAGTCCGGCCCAGGAACCGGAGGAAGCGCCTCCCCGCAAACGGGCAAGACCGGCCCGCAGCAGCCAGAACAGAGGCATACTGAGGCCGATGGCCACAATGGGCGCGCCAAACATGACCATGCGTCCGCCCATCTTGGTGCTGAGAATGCCCAGTGCGGCCAGCGGCAGGAGAAAGAGCGCCCCGGGACGCCGCAGAATGACCAGACAGAAGCCAGCCAGACCGAGAACGGCCGCCTCCACCCAGGGATGGAAATACGCAAGAACGGCAGTCAGCCCCAGGTCCTGCACTTCCACAATGGATTGCGCCACGGACGGATACCCGACGACGGCCATACCGGTATCCTTCACGTCGGCCCCGCGCTTGAGATAGGCCCCCATGTGGGCCATCATGGTATGCCAGATTTCCCCTTCGGCGGCAAGCGCCAGCGTGCCGCACCAGAGCAGGAGCAGCATCCACGGACGGCAGAGGAAGGCCCGGCAGGCGCGGGAAGGCCGCAGCCCCAGACCGGAAGCCATGACAAGACCGGTGAGGGAGAGGCCCCACGGGCCGATCAGCGTCGGCAGAGCATAGGCCAGCGAGCCGAGCAGCAGCAGGGACCGCCTGCCGCGCTGGGCCAGCACCACGCAAAGCCCGCCAAGCAGCAGGATGTTGTAGCGGATAAGATAGGGAAAGACCGAATGCCACTCCTGCGCCCACCAGGAGACGACGCCGGAGAGGCCGAGCAGCAGCATCCATTGCCAGCGCAGCGGATTACCGAACTTGAGTTCGTGATTTGCCACGCCGCCCCAGAGCCTCCGGGCCGCGCCGAGTCCTGAACCGAGCATCAGACGGCGCAGAATGAGATGCGGCAGAAGCATGTAACGCATGGCCCAGCAGGCCGGAGCCAGCGTCATGAGAAGGGGGAAGAACAGCGTGACGAGATCGGTATCGTAATACCCCAGCAGGGTTCGCGCCAGAAAACCGGGGGACAACGACGTGAGCAGCCCGGCGGCAACGCCCGCCTCCATGCTGCCCAGCGCCCAGACCCAGGCAAAGACTATCAGCGCCACCAGCGAGGACAACGCCGCGGGAAACCAGAAGGCGACGGCCGCCGGATAGGTCCCCAGCGCCTCCGCCATGATGCGCAGCAGCTCGGACATGGGATGCCCCACGCCGAAACTGAAGCCCTCGGCCCCGGCGACCCAGTGATAGGCGTCATGGGTGGCCAGCAGCATTTCCGATCCAAGACGGAACTCCGGGTCCTGCCAGCAGGGCCACTCCAGCATGCGCAGACCAAAGGCCAGCGCCAGCGTCGCCAGCCCCCACAGGGCCCCGCGTATCCAGTAGGAAGCGTCATGGTCCGTAAAGGGACTTGTATTCATGACTGCCGCTCCCGCCCTGCTCCGGCCCGCATGGCCCAGAACCAGCGCCGCCCCGACGCGGCCTGCGGCGCGGCATAATCCCGGACGGCCACGACGCGCCAGGGCGCGGGCACGTCTTCCGGCGCGGGCTCGTTGGCCAGAAAGATCGCCAGCGCCGGGCGGACCAGATGCGGTTCCACAAAGGGCAGCAGCGCCTGCCACGGCATGAAGGCGCGGCTCACGACAACCTGCCCCTGTCCTTCAT
>CAMBWG010000400.1 GCA_945871415.1 uncultured Desulfovibrio sp. | reverse complement strand
CTTCCCTGGCGGCCGGACAGGACGCATCCCTGAACGCCGCGCTGCTGACCCTGGACGGATCCACCCTGAAGGCCAACCGGCAGCTCGCGCTTTCGGCCTCCGACGCGCGTTTGCTCAACGCCGGGCTGAACGGCGTGGACGATGTGCATCTGGACGCCGGGACTCTGACCGCCTCGGGCGGCGGCATGGCCGCCGGGCGCGACCTTTCCCTGCGCGTGAGCGGCAATACGCAGGCGGACGGCCTTAAACTGAGCGCGGGCCGCGACGCGGCGCTGCGGGCCGAAAGCCTCCGGCTCAACGCTTCTTCCCTGGCGGCCGGACAGGACGCATCCCTGAACGCCGCGCTGCTGACCCTGGATCATTCCACCCTGAACACCAACCGCAAGCTGGAAGTGGGGGCCGGGACGCTGCGCGCTTCGGATTCAGGTTTGGCTTCCGCCGGGGACGTTTCCCTGCGGGTCGAGGGTGAAGCGGAGCTGAAGGGATCCCGTTTGCAGGCCGGAAACCGGGCTCTGGGCAAGGCGGTTTCCCTTGGCCTGAACAGCTCGGAACTCTCGGGCGGAACGGTGGATCTGTCTCTTTCCGGTTCCTTTGCGCAGGATCGGCAAAGTTCCCTGATCGCGGGCGGCGATCTGAGCCTGGACGCCGCCTCCTTCAGCAACAACGGCGGCCTGGTTTACGCCGCAGGCGCACTCGGGCTGCGCGCGCAACACATCGTCAACACCGACGGCGGCAACCTGCTCGCCTCGGGCGACATCGCGCTGGAAGGAACGGGAGGAATCCGCGCGGCGGGCCTGACCAACCACGCCGCGATCATCGAAAGCCTGAACGGCTCCGTGCTTATCAGCGCGGACGCGGTGAACAACACGGCCACCCCTTCGGTGCTGGCCGAACGGAACACCTTTCGGGACTATTACCAGAACAACATCAAGGGCGGCTTCAACCCCTATGACGCGGCGGGCAATCCCCGCTACGCCACCTGGGCCGACCACAGCGGCGGCACGGGCAACAAGGGCGAGCAGGCCGACCGTACCGGCGCGACCAATGACAAATACGGCACACCCTGGGACCGCCCCTATGACGGGCGTATTTTCCAGGAATGGATCTACGAAAAAATCCAGTACGTGGCCACGCAAGGCACGCCCGGCAGGATTCTCGCGGCGCTGGATCTGTCCATTGACGCGGACAGCGCGCTGAACCGGGAATCCATGCTCTCCGCCGGACGGGATCTGCTGCTCGCGGCCCGCAGCCTGACCAACATGGGCGTGGAACTGTCCCGCAGCGCGGACATCTACCGTCAGTACATGGTCATCAGCGAGAGCGGCAGCCGGGGCGGGGGCGATCCCTACCGCTTCCACTACTCCGACAAACAAGTCGTGGATGTGGTGCCCGCGGTGATCAGCGCTGCCGGCAACGTGACCCTGCGCGTGTCCGGCAGCGTGGACAACCAGGGCGTGAAGCCGGGTGCGGACTATGAGGGCACACACGCCGGAACGCCCGGTCTCTCCGGGGTGTCCCCCCTTTCTCCGGAAAGCCTTCTGGTGGCCGCCGCCGCGCTCCCCGCGCCCCTGCCCCGGATCACGGGCACCCTGTACCGCTATGTGAACGCGCCCGGACACCGCTACCTCATCGAGACCAATCCGGCTCTGACCAATCTGGGGAATTTTTACGGTTCGGACTACTTCCTGTCCCGGGTCGGCTATGACCTGGAGCGCGAAGAAGCCAAACTGCTGGGCGACGCTTTTTTTGAAACCCGCTACGTGCGCGAGCAGATCCTTGCCGGAACCGGGCGGCGCTATCTGTACCCGGGCCTGGACGACGCCGAGACCATGCGTTCTCTCATGGACAACGCGGTTCGGGAAGGCGCTTCCCTGAACCTGTCCGTGGGCCTGGCCCTGACCCCGGAACAGGCTGCGGCCCTGACCAGCGACATGGTCTGGCTGGAAACCCGCGAAGTGGACGGCGAGAAGGTCCTGGTGCCCGTCCTGTACCTCTGCGACGCCACGCGGGCGGATGCGGAAGGACGGCGCGGGGCCGTGATCTCAGCCGGAAACACCCTGGACATCGACGCGGGCGGCGTGAACAACAGCGGACGCCTGGCGGGCGAATCCCTGGCCGTGCGGGCGAGGGACGACGTGCGCAACACAGGCGGGGAGCTGTCCGGCAACTTGCTGGTCGTGGACGCGGGCGGTTCCATCCTCAGCCGCAGCGGCAGCATCTCGGGCGGGGAAGTCGTTCTGAACGCCGGAAAGGACGTGCGCTTTGAAACCCGCGTGGATCAGCTCGAAGAATACCCCGGAACCACGCAAAGCTTTGTGCACGGAACCTCCACCGTCGCGGCCGGCTCCCTGACCGTGAAGGCCGGACACGACATCGCCCTGTACGGCGCTGACGTTGCCGGGCGCGATTCCGTAAGTCTGGACGCGGGCAACGACGTGGCCGTCTCGGCCCTGGCGTTGCGCACCCGGGTCGAAGGTCCGAACGAAAAATGGGACAACACCGCCAGCCTGGGCTCGCGGCTGAGCGGCGGGGACATCGGCGTCAGCGCCGGGCGCGATCTGACCGTGGCGGGCAGCGAAATCGGGGGCACGGGCGACGTCGCCCTGGGTGCGGGACGAGACCTGGCCCTGCTCTCGACCCTGGAGAGCGGCTCGCGTTCCGGTTCCGCGTCATCCACCAAAGTCTGGGACAGCTCGTACACCCGCAACGCCGGTTCCCTGGTCACGGCCGGGGGCGATCTGGCCCTGAGCGCGGGCGCGTCCGG
>CAMBWG010000399.1 GCA_945871415.1 uncultured Desulfovibrio sp. | reverse complement strand
AGGAATCTTTGATGACCGGGGAGTGGGATAACCGACCGGAAAAAAAGACGCCCCAACCCGGTCAGACGCCCCGGCCCCACCGTCCTCTCTGGGAGGATGATGACGCCGATGCTCGGGACGAGCCGCGTGCCCGGCGTCATACCTTCCGCAAGAACAGTGACGACGGCTTCCGTCTGCCTTCGCTGGGAAACGGCGGCGGGAAGCTCGTTGCCTGGGGCGCCGTTGCGGTGGTCGCCCTGTGGCTGCTGTCAGGAATCTATATTGTCAATCCCGACGAAGTGGGCGTGGTCATGCGTTTCGGCAAGTATGATCGCACCGTGGGACCCGGGCCCCATTATGCTCTGCCCATGCCCATTGAAACCGTGTTCAAGCCGCAGGTGTCGCGGGTGCTGCGTGCCGAAATCAGCGGCGGCAATCGTTTTTCCCGCCGTGACAACGGCCCGGTGGCCAACGGCATCGATATGCTGACCGGCGATGAAAACATCGTCAATGTGCAGTTCAGCGTCCAGTACCGGATTAAAGACCCGGTTCTCTATCTCTTTAATGTGCTGAATCCTACGGAAATGGTGCGCAGCGCGGCTGAAGCCGCCATGCGGGAAGTCATCGGCAACAACCGGATCGAGGCCGTCATTACCGACGGCAAGCTCCAGATTCAGAATGACGCTGCCGTGTTGCTGCAAAGTTTGCTGGACAGCTACGGGGCGGGCATCAACGTCATTGCCGTGCAGTTCCAGGGCGTCGTGCCGCCGCCGGAAGTCTCCGCCGCCTTCAACGACGTGACCAACGCCCGCGAAAACAAGAACCGTTTCATCAATCAGGCCGAAGCCTACCGTAACGAGCTCCTGCCCAGGGCCCGCGGCGAGGCGGCGGCCATTCTCAACGATGCCAACGCCTACAAGGCGACGCGCATCAGTCAGGCACAGGGCGACGCCGCCCGCTTCGAGGCGCTGCTGGAGCAGTACCGGCAGGCCCCGAAGGTGACGGAACAGCGCCTGTATTATGAAGCCATGGAAAGTATCCTGCGCAATGCCACGGACAAGGTTCTGCTGGATGCGGGAGCCGCGGGCAAGATGCTGCCCTACATGGCGCTGCCCGAACTCAGGCAGGACCCGCAGAAGATGGAGAAGCGCTGATGGCCAAGAATCCTCTGACCTATGTGGTCGCCATATTCCTTATTGTGCTGGCTGCCACACAGTGTCTGTTTATTGTACGGCAGACGGAAACCGCGCTTGTGCTGCAACTGGGCGAACCTCTGCCTGAAGTGCGCAAGCCCGGTCTGCACGTCAAGCTGCCCTTTGTCCAGAATGTGGTCTATTTTGATGCGCGTGTGCTGGAATATGCGGATTTGCGCGCCAGCGAACGTCAGTTCTTCACGGTCGATCAGAAGGCTATCAAGCTGGACAGCTATGCCCGCTGGCGTATTGTGGAACCCCTGCGTTTCTACACGGCCATGCGCAGCATCGATCAGGCTCTGGCGCGTATCGACGACGTGGTCTTTTCGCAGCTGCACGCCATGGTCGGCACCTATACGCTGACCGAGGTCGTTTCCTCCCATCGCGCCGCCATCATGAAGGATGTCTGCGAAAAGGTAACGGCGCTGATGCGGCCCTTCGGTATCGAGGTTCTGGATGTGCGCATCAAGCGCATGGACTTCCCCGAGCAGAACCGCAGCGCCATTGTTGAGCGCATGCGTTCCGACCGCGAGCGGGAAGCCAAGAAGTACCGTTCGGAAGGCGAGGAGGAAAGCACCCGTATCCGTTCCGAGGCGGACCGGCAGAAGGCCGTCATACTGGCCGAGGCGCGTCGTGATGCGGCTGTCATCCGCGGGCGCGGCGATGCCGATGCCGCGGGCATCTATGCTCAGGCCTTCGGCAAGGCGCCGGAGTTCTATTCTTATCAGCGCTGGCTGGAGGCCCTGCAGGCCTCGTTCCGTGACAGGAGCCGCATCGTCATTTCCAGCGAAAAGCCCATGCTGCAGCAGCAGCGCTGATGCCCGCTTTTGCGCGCAACACCATCGTTTTTAACTTCCGAGAGGGAAATCATGCCCGATTTCAACGATATTTATGAACGTATGCGCATAGCCACCGGCTGCCGTACGCAGATGGAACTGGCCGATGTGCTGGAAATCCGTCAGTCGAGCATTTCCGATGCCAAGCGTCGGGACTCCGTGCCCGGCGACTGGTATATGAAGCTTTTTGATCGCTTCGGCCTGAATCCCGACTGGCTCAAACAGGGCGTGGGGCCCTTGTATCTGCGCGCCAACGGCCAGTATGGCGCGTTTGACGCCTCGGCGGGCCTGTCGGAACAGGCTGCGGCCTTTGGCGAACCCCGGACAAAGGGGCAGCTTGTTTCCGTATACGATATGCGTTGCGACTACAGTGATCGCAAGGCCCGTCCGACCCTTACTTCGCAGCGTTCCGTCTGTCTGCCCATGTCCTGCCTTGGAGAAAAGACCGTGGTGCTGGAGATGGCGGGTGACAATATGCGTCCCGTGATTGCGGCCGGCGCGCTGCTTGGTGTGGATACCGGCGATGCAAGCGTGGTCTCGGGCAAGATTTATGCCCTGTTTGCGCCGCATGAAGGGCTGATTGTCCGTCGTATATTTCTGGATGAGTCCCAGAGCGGTTATTTGCTGCGTTCCGAAGCGACTGAATTCCCCGAAACCCATTTGCAGCCCGACGCGCTGGCCAGGCGTCTTTTCGGGCGCATTGTCTGGATATTCCAGGAGCTGGCATGAAAACTTCATCTCTTTTGCTTGCGCTGGCACTTGCGGG
>CAMBWG010000398.1 GCA_945871415.1 uncultured Desulfovibrio sp. | reverse complement strand
CCCCCCCCCCCCCCCCCACCCCCCCCCCCCCAAAAAACACCGTAAGGAAAAAACCATGACCGAACAGGCACAGCAGCAACTGGGCACGACCTTATGGGGCATAGCGGACGAGCTGCGCGGCTCCATGAATGCGGACGAGTTTCGTGATTACATGTTGTCGTTTCTTTTTTTGCGTTACCTGTCGGACAGGTACGAGGAGACGGCGCGGGAGGAGCTGGGGCCGGACTATCCGGCGGCGGAGGCGGGGCGGACGCCCCTGCAAATCTGGTACGCGGACAATGCCGCCGATGTGCCGGAGCTGGAAGATTTGCTGCGCCGTCGGCTGCATTACGTCATCCCGCCGGACTATCTCTGGAGCAGCATCGCGGAGCTGGCCCGCACGCAGGACAAGCATCTGCTTGAAACGCTGCTCAAAGGCTTCCGGCACATTGAGGACGAATCCTTTGAAAGCTCCTTCCGGGGCCTGTTTTCAGAGATTAACCTTACGTCCGAAAAGCTGGGCAAGGAGTATGCGGAGCGTAACGCCATGCTGTGCCGGATCATCACCCGGCTGGCCGAGGAGCTGGCGGCCTTCTCCACGGATGTGGACACGCTGGGCGATGCCTACGAATACCTGATCGGCCAGTTTGCCGCCGGTTCCGGCAAAAAGGCGGGCGAGTTCTACACCCCGCAGCAGATTTCCGGCATCCTCTCCGCCATTGTGACGCTGGACTGTCAGGACCCCGCCACAGGCAGAAGACCATATCTGGGCAGCGTGCTGGACTTTGCCTGCGGTTCCGGTTCGCTGCTGCTCAATGTCCGCAAGCGCATGGGCACGGACGGCATCGGCATGATCTACGGGCAGGAAAAGAACGTCACCACCTACAACCTCGCCCGCATGAACATGCTGCTCCACGGCGTGAGTGACGCGGCCTTCAGCATCTTTCACGGCGACACGCTGACAAACGACTGGAACATGCTGCGCGAGAGCAATCCGGCAAAAATGCCCCGCTTCGATGCCGTGGTGGCAAATCCGCCGTTCAGCTACCGCTGGAAGCCGGAAGAAGACATGGCAAACGACGTGCGCTTCAAAAACTACGGCCTTGCGCCCAAATCGGCGGCGGACTTTGCCTTCCTGCTGCACGGCTTCCATTACCTGAAACAGGACGGCGTCATGGCGATTATTTTACCGCACGGCGTGCTGTTCCGGGGCGGCGTGGAAGCCCGCATCCGCAAAAAACTGCTGGAAGACGGCGCCATAGATACGATCATCGGCCTGCCCGCCAATCTGTTTTTTTCCACGGGCATTCCCGTCTGCGTGCTGGTGCTGAAAAAATGCCGCAAGGCGGACGACGTGCTGTTCATCAACGCGGCGGAACAGTTCGAGAAGGGCAAACGGCAAAATCGCCTGCTGCCGGAACACATCGACAGGATCGTAACGGCCTATCAGTACCGCAGGGAGGAAGAACGCTTTTCCCGCCGCGTCAGCATGCGGGAAATAGCGGAAAACGACTTCAACCTGAACATATCCCGCTATATTTCCACGGCCGAACCGGAAGCCGAGGTGGATCTTGCCGCCGTCCACCGGGAACTGACGGAACTCGACGCCCGCATTGCCCAGGCCGCGGCCCGGCATAACAGCTTCCTGCGGGAACTGGGCCTGCCGGAAATCCGATAGGGAGCGCGGCACAGCGCCGCCCGTCCCAAAGTGAGCGGAAAAACGGCGCTTTTTCCGCGAAACGACAGGCCGTAATTGCTCTAAAAGGGAAACACCCCGCGCGGGCTTCAGGGCTCGCCATTCCCTCTTGAGCTTCAAAAAAGAGCGGGGATGGAAACTGAGATTTCCATACCCGCTCTTTTTGTATCTTTCTGCCGTCCAACAGGAAATGGCCTCGGCGGCTCACAGAACAGAAAACATATCTGCCCGATGAAAACGCTCTAATCCTCCACGGGATTGACCGAATCCGCAAAGGGATGCGGGCCGGAAAAATCCGCTTCGGCGGGAATCTGGCAGACGTGGCTGTTCATATAGACGCCGTCCCAGTGATGCAGCAGGTAACCGGGCATTTCCATGCGGAAGGCGTCGCCGCCCCCCGGGCTGAGATCAAGATCTATCTGCATGGAAACAGACGGCGCCGTCAGCGTCGGACACCCTGCCCACAGGGTAAAGATGGGACGGTGCATGTGTCCGCAGCACAAACGCGCCCCGGGAGCGCGTTCCAGCACCTCCCGCAGCAGAGCCGCGCCCTCGAAAGGCTCGTCCATGACGCCCATACCGGTCAGGAAGGGCGGATGATGCATGAAGATCAACGCTGGTTTGGCGGGAGCTTCCTGAAGGCGGTCATCCAGCCAGCGCGCCATAGCCTCCGGGCAGTGCCCGCTGTGAGAACCCGGCTCCATACTGTCCAGCAGTATGAGACGCAGATCGCCCATATCCACGCAATGGCAGATGCGCGGCGGCACGGGGCTTTCTTCCGGAACCCAGCCCTGGAGGATGGCGCGCATACGGTCGCGTCTGTCGTGATTGCCGGGCACCGCATAAACAGGCATGGGCAGATCGGACAGCGCCTCATACAGCATGTGATAGGCATGCTCGTCGCCGCTGTCGGCCAGATCGCCGGTAATGACCACGGCATCGGGCTTGCAGCTCAGGCCGTGCAGGTAGTCCGCCATGACCCGCATGCAGGCGGGCGTATCCACCTTTCGAAAGGAAAGGCGGCCGTCGCCGCGCAGGTGCAGATCTGAAATTTGCAGAATTTGCATAGTTTTTTCCTCGTCTGCCGGCCTATCCGAAACC
>CAMBWG010000397.1 GCA_945871415.1 uncultured Desulfovibrio sp. | reverse complement strand
GGGATTCTGCACGATGCCGCGCTGGGCTTCCAGCGTCATCTGCCATGCGGCATGGAGATGTCCCGGGCTGAAGCGCGGGGCCAGTCCCTGCCACAGGGCAGCTTCGTCCGCGGGCAGGTTGAGGCTCGCGGCAATGGCGGAACCGCTCTGCCGCAGCAGAAAGAGATCGCGCAGATGCTGCGAAAGTTCCCGTACAAAAAAGCCGACGTCAACGCCGCGATGCAGCAGACTGCGGCACAGTCCGGTCAGGGCTGCGCAGTCGCGCGCAAGCACTGCGTCGAAAAGTTCCTGAAACAGTTCCTGCCCGGCCAGTCCCAGCACCTGCCGGGTGGTGGCCGCCGTAAGGCGTTCGCCGCCCAGCGCCAGCACCTGATCCAGGAGGGACATGCTGTCGCGCACGCTGCCCGCCGCGCGGCGCGCAATGATGCGCACGGCGCTTTCCTCGAACTCCAGCCCTTCGCGTTGCAGCACGTTCGTCAGGTGCGCGGCCAGCGCGTCTTCGGACAGATGCCGGAAGACGAAATGCTGACAGCGGCTGACAATGGTAATGGGAAATTTATGCGCTTCCGTCGTGGCAAAGATGAAGACCACCCGCGCCGGGGGTTCTTCCAGTGTCTTGAGCAGCGCGTTGAAGGCGCTGCGGGAAAGCATGTGGGCTTCGTCGATGATGAAGACCTTGTAACGGCCTTCCATGGGCGCATAGCCGATGGTTTCGCGCAGGGCGCGGGCATCTTCCACGCTGTTGTTGGACGCGCCGTCGATTTCCGCCACGTCCACATGGGAGCCCTGCGTGATTTTGCGGCACTGGGCGCATTCGTTGCAGGGTTCCGCCGTCGGCGCATGCTCGCAGTTGAGCGCCTTGGCAAAGATGCGGGCAATGGTGGTCTTGCCCACGCCGCGCGTGCCGCTCAGCAGATAGGCCGCGGCCACCTTGTCCTCCGCCGCTGCGCGGGAAAGGACGGTCTTGACCATATCCTGCCCCGCGACCTCGGCAAAGGTCTGGGGGCGGTAGCGGGCGGCGAGGGAAAGTTTTTTCATGACGGTTCGTGCGACCGCGTGCAGCGCGCGTTCCGGCCGGTGGCCGGGAAAGAAACAGAAAACGGGGGAAGGCCCCGGCTACCGCAGCGGGGCCGGGTCCTTCCCCCCGGAAACAGTCTGGAGCGTTTTTACCTTTGAAAAAGGTAAAAGCGCGAGGCGGCGGCACAGCGCCGCCCGGCCCGAAGTGAGCGGAAAAACAGCGTTTTTCTCGCGAAACGACAGGCCGTATGGTTTGAAATGCGAAGCATTTCAAACCGACACTGTCTAGATGGAGTAATGCGACAGCCAGGAGGCATACTTGGGATTCTGCCCCTTCACGACCTCGAAGAAGGCCTGCTGCAGCTGCTTGGTCACAGGGCCGGCATGGCCCGCGCCGATCTGGCGGCGGTCCACTTCGCGGATGGGCGTCAGTTCGGCCGCCGTGCCGGTGAAGAAGGCTTCGTCCGCGATATAGAGCTCGTCGCGGGTGAAAAGCTGTTCTTCCACCGTATAGCCGAGGTCGCGCGCCACCTGAATGACGGATTCGCGCGTGATGCCGCCCAGAATGGAGGTCAGCGGCGTGGTCTTGATGATGCCGTTGCGGACAATGAAGATATTCTCGCCGGAAGCCTCGGACACGAAACCGGCCGTATCCAGCATGACGGCTTCGTCATAGCCTTCTTCCTTGGCTTCGATCTTGGCAAGAATGGAGTTCACGTAGTTACCGGCGGACTTCGCCTTGCTCATGTGCGTGTTGACGTGCATGCGGGCAAAGGAGCTGGTCTTGGCGCGGATGCCCTGTTCCAGAGCTTCGGGGCCGAGGTAGGCGCCCCACGACCACACGGCGATGATGGTGTTCACGGGGTTGTTGCCGGGGTAAACGCCCATTTCACCGAGGCCCACAAAGGACAGCGGGCGGATATAACCTTCGGCCAGCTTGTTTGCCTTGAGCGTTTCAATGATGCCGTCGGCGATCTGTTCGGCCGTGTAGGGAATTTCGAGGCGTAGAATCTTCCCGGAATTAATCAGGCGCTGTGCGTGTTCCTGCAGGCGAAACACGGCGGAGGTTCCGTCCGCGCACTTGTAGGCGCGGATACCTTCAAATACGGCGCTGCCGTAATGCAATGCGTGCGTAAGCACATGCACCTGGGCTTCGTTCCAGGGTACGAGTTTGCCGTCAAACCAGATGAATTCCGTCGTTTGCATGGTCTTCCTCTTTTCCTCTGCCCTTCGGGGCGAACTGTGATGCGCGTCCACGCTGGGCACGCAGGAGAAAAAAATTACTGAAAAGCGCGCTTCATGGCAAGTGCCGCCGTCTTGCCGTACCGGCCGGAAAGAGGCTACTACAGGGCATCGGAGGTATATCATGGCACATGGAGCATCTTCGCCCGCGGTGACGGCCCCTGTTCTGGGCATAGACGCGGGCGGCACCCATACCGACGCGGTGCTTTGCGGCCCGCGGGGCGTGGTGGCCGCGGCCAAGGCCCCCACCAATCATGACGATCTGCCCGCATCCGTGCGCGCGGCGCTGGCCGGTCTGCGGGAGGCCCTGCGCGCGCGGGGCGAGGCCGCCGAGGGCCTGCTGACGCAGGTTGTCCGCGTGGGCCTTGGTTCCACGCTGGCCGTCAATGCGCTGGTACAGCACAGGGCCGACAGCGTGGGGCTGGTGCTCAGTTCCGGGCCGGGGCTTGATCCGCGCCGTTTTGCCCTTGGCGCTCATGTCTGCGTCACGCCGGGCGGGCTGGAGTTCGCCCTGACGGAGGCGGTGGTCCTCACCGG
>CAMBWG010000396.1 GCA_945871415.1 uncultured Desulfovibrio sp. | reverse complement strand
TGATCCGTTCCGTGCCGGCAACGTCCACGGACAAGGTCTATTGCGGCTTTCTGGGACAACATGCGGTGCATGCGGCCATGGCCGGGCGTACCGACATGGTGGTTTGCAAGATTCAGGATCGCTTTGTTCACCTGCCGCTGGAGCTGGTGACACGGCGTCGCCGCAAGCTGGATGTGCATTCGGAGTTGTGGCGGGCTGTTCTGGAATCCACAGGGCAGGGCATGATGTACGGCATGCTGCCGCAGGAGTAATTCGATGGCGCGTCTTTCGCAGATCAAGGCTTCCGCCGGTTCCGGCAAGACCTACACCCTGACCCGTCTTTTCCTGCAGCGTCTGGCGGCTTCGTCGCGGCATGTCGCGGGCAGGGCGTCCGCCTGCGCCTGGGATGTTCCCGTGCGGGACGGCGAAACGGGCTGGGGCGAGATCATGGCCATCACCTTTACCAATGCCGCGGCCCGGGAAATGCGGGAGCGCGTCATCGAAACTCTCAAGCGCATTGCCCTGGGAGAAAGGGTACAGGACGTTCCCCTGACGCAGGAGGAGGCCCGCAGCCGGGTGGACGATATCCTGCGGGACCTCGGGCGTCTCAATATTCGCACTATCGACAGCCTGCTGCATCTGATTGTCCGTTCCGCGGCGCTGGAGCTGCATCTGCCGCCGGATTTCGAGCCGGTCTTCTCCTCTCCAGAGGCGCTGGCCCCCTATCTCGACCTGCTGTTGCAGCAGGCATGGAACAGCGATCCCGCCTATAAGGAACGGCGGGAGCTTTTGCGTTCCATCTTTTCCACGCTGGTCATCTACGGGAAGAAGAAGGGGTTTCTGGCCAGAGAAACCTTGTCTCAGAGCCTTTTCTCTTTGCTGGATGGCGCCCTGCGGGGCGAGTACGACAACGTCTGTTCGACGGACGAGGTCATCGCCCTTGTGGAAAACTGTCGTTCGCGCATTCTGACCTCGGCGGCGGTCCTGCTGCGCGGCATGTCGCCGGATGACTATCTGGAAAAAGCGATCGCGGCGATGGAAGATCCTCTGCAGACAGATAAGGAGAAACCGTCCGCCTATTTTTTCAAGGAAAGTCTGCTGGAGCTGATGCGGGTTCCCGTGCGCAGGAAAGGCGTCCTTCCTGAAGCCTCCCTGATGCAGGCCTACGACACGCTGCGGCAGGCCATGCTGGAAAAGCCCATTGTCGAAGCCGCAGTGAAGCGCGCTCCCTTTGTTGATCTGGCGCGTCCTCTGGCGCGGGCCTATCTGAGCAACATTCAGGAGGAAGGGCGCGTTCCGGCTGTGCTTGTGCCGGACCTGGCGGCCCGCATTCTCGACAGTCCCGGAGGGGTTCCCGCCGAATTGTGCCGTCTGGGAACGCGCCTGTCCCATTTTTTTGTGGACGAGTTTCAGGATACCAGCCGCGAGCAGTGGCAGGCTCTGAAACCGCTGATTATCGAAGCTCTGTCGCGCGGGGGCTCCCTGACCTGGGTCGGCGACGTCAAGCAGGCCATCTACGGCTGGCGCGGGGGGGACGCGACCCTGTTTGACGAGGTGCTGGAAGACCCGCAGCTGCGGGCGCTGGAGCCGCAGCCGGAGCAGAGGAATCTGCCCTGCAACTGGCGCAGCCGGCGTGTCATCGTGGAGCATAACAATACGCTCTTTGCCGGGCTGGAACAGGAAGCCACGGCCCGTGCCGCCATGGTCGCCCTGCTGGGAGAAAGCATCCCCGAAGAATTCCTTGCCGAGGCGGTCAGACGTGTAACCCGGGCCTTTGCGGGTGCGGCGCAGCGCGTTCCCGACGGCACGGAACGGGACGGCGGTTTTGTGCGGGTGAGCTGCCTGCACGCCGCCGACAAGAAGGAGCTGGACGATCTTGTTTTGCAGGAAACGACAGGACTTTTGCACAGCCTGGGAGCGCGACACGCCTGGTCGGATATTCTCGTGCTCGTCCGAGCCAACAGGGAGGCCGCCACGCTGGTGCAGGCTCTGACGGAAGCTGGTATCCCCGTCATAACGGAAAACAGTCTGCTGCTTGCCGCGCATCCGCTGGTCCGCCAGACGGTGGCTTTCCTGTCATTCCTGAGTTCTCCGGCAGACGATGTGGCCTTCTGGACGGTTGTTGCCGGCGGTATCGTGCAGCAGCTGCCCGGCATGCCCTTTGACTGGCAGTCCCTGCATGACTGGTGCGTGAACCGCAGCCATGATCAGCCTCTCTCCGTCCAGTTTCAGCGACAATGGCCCGATATCTGGCGTCGGCTGTTTGCGCCCTTCCTGTCGCAGGCCGGGTTGATGACGCCCTATGACATTGTACGGGAATGGTATCTGCTCTGTCAGGTGGAACAGCGCTATCCCGGAGATGTCGTTTTTGTACGGCGTTTTCTGGAGGTGGTGCACGCCGCGGAGGAGGCCGGGGCTGCCTGTCTGCCGCTTTTCCTGCAACACTGGGGCGATGTTGGCGTTACGGAACAGATTCCCATGCCGGAGGGGCTCGATGCCGTGCGCATTATGACCATTCACAAATCCAAGGGGCTGGAAGCACCGGTCGTTATTGTGCCCTGGCTGACGAGTTCCACCAACGTCTCCAATGCCGTGCAGGTCTCGGTTGCCGGGCGGGAAGTTTCCGTTACCAATATCAAAGCGCTGGGAGCTCCCTATTATGAGGAACTGATCAAACAGAGCTGCGAAAGTCTGAATCAGATGTATGTGGCGTTTACTCGCGCCCGGGAAGAGCTCTACATCTTTCATACCGCAACGGACACAGGCAAAAAAGCCACTATCTGCAAGGGGCTCGACGCGCTCTGGCAGGCCGCTGGTCTGACGCCTCCCT
>CAMBWG010000395.1 GCA_945871415.1 uncultured Desulfovibrio sp. | reverse complement strand
ATGGATGTGGAGCGTTTTTCCCATGTCATGCATCTGACCAGCAGCGTGACGGCGCGCCTTGCCGACGGGCTGGATGCGGTGGACGTGCTGGCTTCCGCCTTCCCCGCGGGCACGGTCAGCGGCGCGCCCAAACTGCGGGCCATGGAAATCATCCGCTCCGTGGAAGGTCGCGGCCGCGGCCCTTACGCCGGGTGCATCGGCTGGATCGGACTGGATCACGAAAGCGTCAATCTGGATATGGGCATCGCCATCCGCAGCATGTGGCATAAGGAAGGGACGCTTTTCTGGCAGGCCGGCGGGGGAATCGTGCATGATTCCGACCCGGAACTGGAATGGAAGGAAGTCTGCAACAAGTCGGCCGTCATGCGTCTTGCGCTGGAAGGGGAGGACCCGCACCATGTTTTTGCTCATAGATAATTACGATTCCTTTACCTACAACCTTGTGCAGGCTTTCTATGAGCTGGGCAGGGAACCTGTGGTGCTCAAGAATGACGATCCCGCCGTGCTGGAACTGGCCGAAAGCGGCAGGCTGGAAATGGTCTGCCTGTCGCCCGGTCCGGGACATCCCTCTGCCGCGGGCCTGTGCCCCGAGTTTCTGAAGCGTCTTGATCCGCGTGTGCCCGTCCTCGGCGTCTGCCTCGGGCATCAGCTGCTGGGCCTGCATGCCGGGGCCGTGGTGGAGGTCGGGCCCTGCATCATGCACGGCAAGCAGTCCGACATCGTGCATGACGGCACGGGGCTGTTTTCCGGCCTGCCCAATCCCATGCGCGTGGGCCGCTATCACTCGCTGGTTGTGCGCGCCGAGGATGCCGACGCCACTCCTCTGCTGACGGTGACGGCCCGCGGCCCGGAAGGCGAAGTCATGGCGTTGCGCTATAACGACCGGCCCTGGGTCGGCGTGCAGTTTCACCCCGAGTCCGTGCTGACGCCGGACGGTCTGCGGCTGCTGGGCAACTTCCCCGAAATGGCCACGGAGGACGCGGCCGCGGATATTTCTGCCATTCTCGACAGACTGGCGCGCCGGGAGGATCTGACGGCCGTCATGGCGTCCACGGCATTTTCCGCTTTGATGGACGGTCGCCTGACCCCCGCCCAGTCCGGCGCACTGCTCATGGGCCTGCGCATGAAAGGGGAAAGCGCGCTGGAACTGGCGCACGCGACCCGTGCGGCTCTGGCGCGTTCCGTTCGTGTGGACGGCATTCCCGGGGCCTGCATTGACGTGGTCGGTACGGGCGGCGACGGTCGGCACAGCTTCAACTGCTCCACGGTATCTTCCCTGACGCTGGCCGGCATGGGCTACAAAGTGGCCAAGCACGGCAATCGGGCCGTGTCTTCCTCCTGCGGCAGCGCCGATGCGCTGGAGGCTCTGGGCATCAGCCTGAATACGGATCCGGCGGCGGTGGCGGAAATGGTGGAAAAGCGCAATTTTGCCTTTCTGTTTGCTCCCTGCTTTCATCCGGCCTTCAAAAATATAGCGCCGCTGCGTAAGGAACTGGGTATCCGTACCCTGTTCAATCTGCTTGGCCCCATGATCAACCCGGCCCGCCCCAGTCATTTGCTGATGGGGGTGGCCCGGCCGGAGCTGGTACCGCTGGCGGCGGCGACCCTGGCCCAGTCGCCCCTGAGGCGCGCGGCTGTTGTATGCGGCGCGGGCGGCTATGATGAAGTAACGCCCATCGGTCCGGCGGAGGCGCTGCTGCTCAACGACGGCAAGCTCTCCCCCCTGCATCTGGACCCTGCTGACTACGGCATCCGTCCGTGCCGCGAAGAAGATTTGACCGTGAGGGACAAGGCCGAAGCCGTGGCCGTGGTACGCGAACTGCTGGAAGGACGCGGCAAGCAGGCCATGCTGGATATGGTGACGCTCAACGTGGCTCTGGGCGTTTTCCTGCTGGAAGAAGACATGGATATGGCGCTTTGCGTGGCCCGCGCCCGGGAAGCGGTCATGGCCGGCGCCGGGAGGAGAGTCGTCAATGCGGCTTGAGCGTTTTCGCACGGCAAAGCAGGATGAGCTGGCGCGCCTGCGGGCGCTGGACGCCGCCGGAGGTCTGCCGGTGCCCCGATCCGGTCCGCGTCCTGATTTCCGTGCCGTTTTGCGGCGGGATGCCTCCGGTCTTCCGGCGGTGATTGCCGAGTATAAGCGGGCTTCTCCCTCGCGGGGCGTCATCCGGGAAGACATGGATGCAGCCGACGCCGTGCGGCGTTATGCGGACGGCGGTGCGGCGGCCCTTTCCATCCTGACGGAAGAACGATACTTCAGGGGAGCGTTGCGCTATCTGGATGAGGCGGCAACAGCTCTCGGATCTGCCTGTCCTCCGCTGTTGCGCAAAGATTTTCTGTTTGATCCCCTGCAGATAGCGGCAACGGCCGCCACGCCGGCCTCGGCGCTGCTGCTTATTGTGCGCCTGACGCCGGATGCCGGTCTGCTGCGGGAACTGCGCGAGCAGGCCGAAAGCTTCGGCATGCAGGCGGTTGTGGAAATCTTCGATACGGATGATTTGCGGCTGGCCCGGCAGAGCGGCGCGCGCATCATTCAGGTCAATGCGCGGGATCTGGAAACCTTCGCTGTGGACGGCAACGCCTGTCTGGAGCTGATCCGGCGCTGCCCGCCCGAGGGGGAAGAGCGCTGGATCGCCGCCAGCGGCCTTTCCCGCACAGAACATTTGCGGGCTGCGGCCGAAGTCGGTTATGATGCCGTATTGATTGGAACGGCGCTCATGGAACAGGAAGACCCCGGCGTTGCGCTGCGAAGGCTGCTGCGTGGCGAGGGCATGTTAACTTAATCGTTCTTCCGGGGGGAAGGAAACCCCCT
>CAMBWG010000394.1 GCA_945871415.1 uncultured Desulfovibrio sp. | reverse complement strand
GGTGAAACGCGAGGCGGCGGCACAGCGCCGCCCGGCCCAAAGTGAGCGGAAAAACTGCGCTTTTTCCGCGAAACGACAGGCCGTATGGTTTGAAATGCAAAGCATTTCAAACTGAAAATGCTCTAGGAGGGGGAAGCCTCGCCGCTCTTGCGCTCGACAAGGCGACGCCCGGAACGGAGGCTGAGTTCGGCAACGATGACCTGCTCGTATTCCGGCGTCAGCGTCATGTCCGTATGCAGTTCCTTACGGATAAGACCTTCTATTTGCTGTGTTTCTTCCCATATTTCCAGCAGCTCTTCGTCGGCCAGTGTTTTGACCTTGAGCGCAAAGGGTTGATCGTCTGCAAAAGGTATGTAGGAGCCCATGCTGTCCTCGCGGTTTGCGTCCTGTTACCGTATGTACGGCTTTATGAAGTGCGGGAAGTATAGGCATACGGCGCTTTTTTGCCAAGAGCTTTTTACGCAATATCTTGTGAAAAGAAAAACGCACGGGCCCGTCTGTGAGCATGTTCAGTTTGAAACGCTTTGCGTTTCAAACCATACGGCCTGTCGTTTCGCGGAAAATATGCGTTGTTCCGGGAAACGACAGGCCGGGCGGCGCTGTGCCGCCGCCTCGCGTTTTACTTTTTTCAAAGATAAAACGCTCTGTGGCGAGTCCGTGCGAATGTGCCGGTTTTCGCGACCGTCGTCACGCCTGCGGGAAGCGGGCGCCGTCGTCGAATATCTGGGCAAGCTTGCGCAGGCGCAGACGCGCGGGCAGATCGCCCTTGTCGTCCAGAGAACGCAGCGCGGCAAGGCAGAGGGTAAGGGGCGAGAGGTAGGATTCGCTCCAGTCGAAGGTGAGACGCACGGCCCCGTCGGCGTCGCGGCGCATGTTCAAAAAGAGGGGACGAATATTCACGTCGCGGGTTTCGCCCTTTTTGTTTTCGCGCTGAATGGTGACGACATCCCGCGCCATGAAGTCTTCCAGACAGGCCGCGGCTCTGGCTGTGCTTTCGGCGTCGTGCAGACGCAGGCGGAAGACTTCGGCCACGGCCTGCTCGGTGCGATGTTCCTTGTCCGTGCTTTCCACGGCGCGGATGGTAATACCCTGCGGCAGCATGGGCGTCAGCTGCGCAGCCACGGTGTCCGGGCTCAGGTGACGGCGGAGGGTAATGGCAAACCATTCCGCTTCGCTCTGCACGCCGACAGGCAGAGCCCGGCCGAAGGACAGCAGAGGCAGGGGGTGGAAGCCACGCGAAAAACTCATGGGAATATCGGCGCGGCGCAGAGCGCGTTCCAGCACAGCCTGCAACTCTAAGTGGCTCAGGTAGGCGCTGCCGTCGAGCTTGGTATGCCAGATGCGATATTGCACGGCCTTGAAGATGAGCGCGGGATCGAGCTGCGGCGGCTTCTTGCTGTACTCGGCGCAGATAATCCTGCCGTCGGCATCGCGTTTGGGCTGATGGGACTGCTGATCCCGCTGGGGGAAAACAAGGATGTGTTTGTGCGGCAGTGTCTCGTCGTCACGGCGGGAAGCATGCGGCAGGAGAGAGGGGCCGGCCGGCGTATCGCAGGCCCCGCAGACGGTACAGCCGCCGTAACGGCAGTCGCGGGTAATTTTTTCCGCATAGGCCCGCTCCCGTTCCCGGCGCAGGAACTCTTCGCTGACGCCCGCCTCCAGATGCGACCAGGGCAGGGGATCCCCCAGCGACGGGCCCCGCGTGCAGGCGTCGGCGTCGATGCCGCATTCTTCCAGGGCTTCAAGCCACGGTTCAAGGCGGAAATGCTCCATCCAGCTGCTGAAAATAGCCCCTTTGCGGTAGGCCCGTTCCACCACGTCGGCCAGCGAGCGATCCGCGCGCGACATGATGCCTTCCAGATGGCTGACGGCGGGCTCGTGCCAGCGGAGCTTGAGGAATTTCTGGGCCTTGAAGGCGTCGCGTACCAGTCGCACCCGGCGCTCGATTTCTTCCTGAGAGATCTGGGGTTCCCACTGGAAGGGCGTAAAGGGCTTGGGCACAAAGGGGGACAGGGAGGCCGTCACCTGCAGGCGCGGATTGCCCTTGCCCGCGGCGTCACGCACCTTGCGGCAGAGGTCGGCAATAGCCAGCAAATCCTCGTCGGTTTCCGTGGGCAGACCAATCATGAAGTAAAGCTTGACCTGCCGCCAGCCGTATTCCAGCAGCTTTTGCACATGCAGGAGCAGCTCTTCTTCGGTGACGCCCTTGTTGATGACGTCGCGCAGGCGCTGGCTGCCCGCTTCGGGGGCCAGCGTGCAGCCGGTGCGGCGCACATCGGCCATGCGGCGCATGATGTCGTCGTCAATGGAGCCCACGCGCAACGAGGGCAGGGAGAGACTGATCTGCTCCTGAGCGCAGCGATCCAGCACGCCGTCGCACAGGGTCTTGAGCGCGGAAAAGTCGCCGGTGCTGAGCGAGAGAAAGGAAATTTCGTCAAAGCCCGTCTGCCGGAGGCAGTCGTCAAGGAGGCGGCGGATGTCGGGCAGGCTGCGCTCCCGTACCGGACGGTAGGTCATGCCCGCATGGCAGAAGCGGCAGCCGCGCGTGCAGCCGCGGGCAATTTCCAGCGACAGACGGTTGTGGACGGCCCCGATGGGCACGACCTGCGCCGTGGGATAAACGGCATCGTTCAGATCGGCCACAATGCGGCGTTTGGGCTTATGATCAGGAAACAGCGGGCGCAGGCGTCCGTCGGCGTCCGGTTCAAAGAAAGAAGGCACGTACACGCCGGGGATGTGGCGGGCCTCCTCAAGAAAGGCCCGGCGTGTCCAGTCTTCGGCCACCGCCTTTTCCAGCAGGCGCAGGACGTCGGGCAGAAGTTCC
>CAMBWG010000393.1 GCA_945871415.1 uncultured Desulfovibrio sp. | reverse complement strand
AAAACGCGGTTTTTCCGCTCACTTCGTGCCGGGCGGCGCTGTGCCGCCGCCTCGCGTTTCAACTTTGAAAAAGGCAAAATGCGGAACAACAGAGAAGACCGCCCGAAAACAAAAACACAAAGGCCACCCCCTCAACATCAAGGAACAGCCTTTTTACACACCTTAAGACGGGAGCCACTTCACCCCCACGTGGTGGGGAAGGCATCCGCGTGCCAGAGAGGAACTCGTTACGGCAGCTCCCCACGCACGTAAGGAAAAACAGTTCTCCCGTCCGCCAATTTTCCGCCTTCACTGCCGCCCGTCAAGGTCACCCCTCCCGCCCCTTGCCGCTGATGCAGTGTGTCGCGGGCGCGAAGGCGATCCCAGGCGCACGCAAGGCGGACGGAGCGCCGACGGCCCCTCACGACACGCGGCAGACAGGGGACAGCCCAGCTCAAGAGACAAATTTCGCGTTTCCGCACAAAGGGGAGTACGGAGGTGCAGGGGGTGTAGAGGGGCGGCGGCCCCTCTCACCCCATGCCCCGCGCCGGGCAGCAGCCACGATGCACAGAGAGACACCGACTTAATACGACTAGAGCATTTCAACTTTGAAATAAGAGGAAACTCCCGATTCATATGCCGCAATCGTTGCCGTTCGTATTTCCCGGCGCGCCATTTTCATAGCGGTAGATAAGGATATTCTTTTTACATCTCAAAGTTGATTGCTCTCGAAACAATCTACGAGCCCCTACCCCTTCATACTGCGCTTGGATGCCTTGAGCGGATTGACCTTTTTCCGCGCTTCGCCCTCGCCGACCTTTTTGACCCGGTGCTGATGCGCCGCCGCCAGCGCCGCGTAATCAAGCTGCAACGCAGCCAGACGAGCCGGCATGTCCGCCCGCCCTGCCGTCACATAGCGGTGCGGATCGGCCATATTCCTGTCCAGATACCAATCCGTAGTCAGATACAGCCCCTTTTCGTCAATGGCGAGAACATACGTCGCGCCGTTTTCTTCCACCTGCCGGATAACCATGTCCGAAGTGCTGCCGAAACGGGAAATCATATTGCGCTCCTTTACAGACGGTGCGCGTGTGCCTGAATCAGACTATAAGAAATGATTTTCATTTTCAATAAAAATTCCAATTGTACCGTCCAGAAAGGCAACATGCAGCCTGCGCAAAACCCGTCAGTTCTCCGGCTGCTCCAGCGGCAGCCGCAACACGAAACAGGCCCCGGCCGTCGAGGGCGCCACATCCAGCGTCCCGCCGCGCTTGACAACCAGGCCGCGCGCCACGGCAAGGCCCAGTCCCGCAGCCTTACGCTCGCGCCGGGTCGTCACGAAGGGTTCAAAAATATGCGGCAGGATGTCGGCGTCAATCCCCGGCCCGCTGTCCGCTACGGACAGGGCATACAGGGCTTCATCTCCGGCGGATTCAATGTTCGCCCGTATGCGCAGCGTTCCGCCCTCCGGCATGGCATCCAGCGCATTTTCCAGCAGGTGCAGAACGACCTGCTCCAGCTCCAGAGGGGAACCGTGCGGCCGCGGCGCGTCGTCCGCCGGAAAATCGGTCTCACAGCGCACATGCTGCTGCTCCATGCGCCCCTGCAACAGCCCCAGCACGCGTCCCACCACACCGGGCACATCCAGAGGGCCCGTCCTCGGGTCCATTCCCTTGCCCGCCATGAGCAGCTTACGGGTAATCTCGCGCACCCGCAGACTCTGCTTCACAATGACGCGCAACGCATCGCGGACTTCTCCCACATCCGGGAGAGCGTCCGCTTCCGGCCCCTCCAGACAGTCGGACACCATACCCGCCGCCTGTACAATGATATTCAGCGGATTATTGACTTCATGAGCCACGCCCTCGGCAATACGCCCAAGGCTGCGCCAGCGGGCCTCTTCCGTCAGACGCGCGGCCCTGCGCCGCGCCTCGGCTCTTTCTCTGGCCTTGCGGCACTCTTCCAGCACGGCCTCCAGCGCCACCGGCTTGCTCAGCCAGTTACGCGCGCCGCGCCGCATGGCCTGTACGGCCTTGTTCATTTCGGTGGCCCCGGAGAGCATGACCACGTCCACGTCCGCGCAGCGCTCCCGAATGACTTTCAGCAGGGACACGCCGTCCATGCCCGGCAGGCAGACGTCAAGAAAGATAATGTCCCAGGGGTCGGCCAGCATGGCGAGCGCCTGTGTCGCGTCGCCCGCCACAGCCGCCTCCATGCCTCGCAGACAGAGACGCTGGGCCAGAGATTCCGCAAAGCCCGCTTCGTCATCGACGATCAATACACGCATGCCGCTCCCCCGCAGACCGACCCGTCGTCTCCGGGGAAGAGGGGCTTCCGCGGCAACGGCTTGCCGCGTGCCGCGGAAAGCGCTTCCCCTCTTCCCGGACAAGGCCGACATTTCAGACACAAACCACACTACTTGTCGTGTTCGGCCAGAATATCCTTTTCCGCCATAACGTCACGCGCCGCGTCAAAATCGCCGCCTTCGGCAAGGGATACCGCCACCATGGCATTTTCCAGCTTGTCCCGATAGGCCATGCGGATGCTGCCCAGCAATTCGTCGATGTCCATGGGCTTCTTGAGGAAGTTGTAGGCCCCCATACGATAGGCGGTCTGTTCCTCGGCATCGCCGCCGTGCCCGGTCAGGATGATGACCTGCACCTGCGGATTGCTCTTCTTCACGTTCCGCAGGACTTCAAAGCCGTCCATGCCGGGCATGCGCAGGTCAAGCACGATAACGTCGGTCGGCTCTTCCACGGCTTTCAGCGCCTGCGGACCGTCGTAGGCCACGCGGGCGCTGAAGCCGCGCATGGCAAGCCGTTCGGCCAGCGTGTCCACAAACTGCTTTTCATCGTCCACCAGCAAAATCTTGATGTCTTCG
>CAMBWG010000392.1 GCA_945871415.1 uncultured Desulfovibrio sp. | reverse complement strand
TTGAATGTCCTGGGGCCTGGGGCCGAAGTCGTAGTTGGCGATCATCGCGCCCACCGGCTGTCCGCCGAACTGCCCGTATTCCGCCGTATACACCTGCTTGTACAGGCCGGACTTCACCACTTCGGGGGCGTCCTCGAAGTCGGCCAGCAGATCCTCCTTGGATACGTTGATGCACTCGATTTTGATGTTCTGCCGGAAATCCGTGCGATCCACGAGGAACTTGAGGGAACGCCACGCGCTCTCCAGGGTGCGGAGCGTCTCGTCATGCAGGATGACGTTGACCTGCCGGGAAAGCTTGGCGTCCAGTTCGGCGATCATCTCGTCCACAAGGCTGCCCGAGATCTTCTGCTCGCCGGAGGTTCCGGCCAAGCCTTCGATAAAGGCCTGAAGTCCCGCCTTGGTCATGGCATAGCCGTCGTCCGAAGGCTTCAGTTTCGACGCCTCTATGATCTCGTCCAGCAGGGTCTGGCCCTCCGCCGTGGCGACAGCGGCTTCTTTTTCTTGTTGTGTTTCGCTCATTCCGCTCTCCTACTGCTGCTATTCAAGGCCAAGTTCTTTGAGAACCTTGCCCCTGGTGTTCTCATCCCCGACCAGTTCCTGCAATTTTTTGCGGAATTCCGTCACGTTGGACAGCGGTCCCTTGAGGGCTTTCAAGGCCTCGCGCATTTCCATCATTCTGGCGAGTTCCGGAACCATCTGGACAATGGCGTCGGGTTCGAAGTCCTTCAGGTTCTCGAACTTGAGCTCCACGCTCATCCGGGCATCGGGTTCGGAGGACAGCGTGTTGGGCACGTTGAGCTGAAGGCCGAGTTTCTGCCCTTTCATGACCTCGTTGAAATTGTCCTTGTCCACGCTGATCGGAGAGCGATCCTCGACCATACGCTCATCGGGGCGCAGCGTGAAATCACCGAGCACCATGAGCTTCAGAGGAAGCTCGATTTCTTCCTTCGCATCTCCCGTTGCCGGACGATAAACGATATTGACCCGCTCCTTGGGAGCGACGGACGCTTCTTTCGCCATGAGCATACTCCTCTGGCTGAGGTTGAGTGTTTATTGCGGGTTTCAGGGGAGCCAGGCTGTTCAGCCGCCGTCTACCAGGGCGGACGGACTGATCCGGGCCATGCGCCGGAGCGCGTCCTGCCGCGCGTTCTCCGCCCCCGGGCCTGCCGTTCCCAGTGCGGCAGGGACGCAGGCCAATGCTTCCAGCGCCAGTTCGGGCTCCCACTGCTCCAGCCTGTACGTGATGACGTCTTCCAGCACTGCGCCGGCCAGAGCAAAGGCGGAATTCTTCCAGGCGGAATGCCCGGACGTGGCGTCCGCCGTTGCGAAATCCCCTCCTCCGGGGTCGCCGGAGGAGGCCCTGGCCAGCAGACGCAACTGAGCCACGCGCAACAACAGGTTGCGTCTGCCGCCCGGTCCTTGCGCCGCCTCCAGGGCGCGCAGGGCCGATCTCAGGTCGCCTCTGGCGTACAGGCCTTCGGCTGTGCGGGTCGCTTCCTCCAAGCTCGCCTTCCCCGGGGCGTTATCCTCCGCAGTCCCTTCGCCGTCTTCCGTACTGCCCGAAATTCTTCGGTTTTGTTCCGGACCGGAGACCAGGCCGGCGAGCCATCGCCGGGTTTCCTCCCGGGCGAAGGGCGTTCCGTCAGAGAAGCTGTACAATTCAAGTCCGGGCAGACGGCGCAACAGACGCGCCGTTTCCTCGCGCACCACGGTCAGGGCCTCGGCGAACTCCGGTCCCAGCGCGGCCAGGGCACTTCCCGCCACGTGCTGGATGTCCAGCCAGAACATGGATTCCGGGAAAAAATTTTCCGCGCCCAAGGCGGCTTCAAGCGCCCGGCCCGAGGCGATGAGGCCGCGCAAACCGTCCAGACGGGCCGGATCCGGGGCAGGAATGCGGGTCACATGTCCTTCAGCCGGGGGGATCCGCCACACTTTCCCCCAAACCGCCTGGCGCAGAGCCTGCCAGGGCAGCGGATCCTCCGGGGCATCCTCATGTCCGGCGAACGCGAAATCCCGTGCCGTGTCAAGGAAAAGGGAGCGCCATCCCGCAGAGTCTTGAGGCGGGGGGGACGCGGGCGCCGCGGACGCGCCTGCCGGATGGACCGGGACGGTGGCTTCTTTTCCCGGCAGTTCGGCGGACGGCAGGTCTGCGCAGGCCGAATCCGCAGACGGCAATATTTCGGAAGCCGCTTCCACCGGAAGGCGGCGGACGGCCTGAACAAGATCGTTCAGAGGGGAAAAATCCGGAAGGCGTTCGCCCAAGAGCTTGTCCAGACGCTCCACCGCGTCCAGCAAGTCCTGAAACGCCGCGGCCGGAAGGGGCGGCACGGTCGTTGCCGCCGCCAGCAAACGATCCACCGCGCGGTCCCGCCACCAATCCAGCGCGTTGATTCGGCCCCGCAGGCGCTTGAGCGGAGGGAAGGCGTCATCCCACCAGTTTTCCAGAAAATCGCCCAGCAACACGACGCCGTCAGTCAGACCCGCCGTTCCCCGTGTTTCAAAAAGAGCGGCCGCAAGATAGGCGGCGATCAGGAAATCCTTGGACTGTTCGCGCAGAATCAGGGCGCAGGTGTCCGCAACGAGGGGCCAGGAAATGCTTCCGCCCTGGGTGGCGGATCCCAGCTTTTCTATTTCACCGAGCACGATTCCGTACTCGGGTTCATACTTGGCGTCCCGACCGGACGGCGCTCCATCGGGAACCGGTTCCGTTCCCAAAAGGCGTATGTCCATTCAACCTCCCGGCCTGGCGCGGCGTCCTGCATTCGTATGGCCCGGATATCGGTTCGGGGCCATTTTTCCTTGTGACCTCATGCTAACCGGACAGCGGGAGGAGATCAATCCCCGGCCCGCAAAGCCGGAA
>CAMBWG010000391.1 GCA_945871415.1 uncultured Desulfovibrio sp. | reverse complement strand
CTTCCCAGTTTCATCCTAACCGCGCGTTGCGCCCGGTTGGGGGGCCGGGGGGTGAAGGACGCCGCCCTGGCGCGCCCGCCATGGGGTTTACCTACCCCCCAGAAAAACGATTTGGGGTCTTTCCCCCTCAAGACAAAATGGAATAAAAAGACCGAAAGAGGCAGGAAGAGGGAGTTCCCTCTTCCTGCCTCTTTCGGTCTTGCCCGGACGGGCGCGGAAAGACGGACTGCGGAGGGCAGTCCGTCTTTCAAATATACGGGAACTAGAAACCGAAACCGTCGGAATTGGCGCCGCTGGAGCCGAAACCGAAATCGTCGGGCACGCTGTTTTCTTCGACAGGAGCCGCTTCTTCGGCCGCATCCCCGGCGGCAGCGCCGGCGCCGGCAGCCACGGTGATGTTCTTGAGGTTGCTCTTGATGGCATCCTTGATGGTTTCCATCAGTTCGTCATGGCTGATGGCAACCTTGCCGTTGAATTCGGCCACTTGACGGCGCAGGCCGCCCATATCGGCGTTCATGCCCTTGATCTTTTCTTCCAGCTGATCGCACTTCTTCTGCAGCTCGACGGCCTTGGCCTGCGCGGGCGACAGTTTTTCCACTTCGGCCTTCAGGGCCGCGTTGTCGGCCTTGAGCGCAACCACGCTGTCATACATTTCGATCAGAGCATCCAGCGCCTTGTCGGTAGCGGCCTTGAGGGCCCCGTCCATGGGCGGCAGGGACACTTTGTCGCCCAGCACGCCGGCGGCGCGCTTGACGAAGTCGGACCAGTCGTCGGTATCCTTCAGGTCAAATTCCGCAAATTTGGGGCAGAGTTTGGCGAGCCATGCGGCCGCGAAGGGCGCAACGGCGGCGGCACACGTATCGCAGGCCAGGCTGCGGCCCGCAATATAGCCGGCGATATCCTTGACGTCCACGCCTTGCTTGCCCGTCACCAGAGCGAGCACCGTAGCCACAGGAAACATTTTACGAGCGGTATCAGACATTGCGGCCTCCTCCTTGGGAGTGCGTAATTCTTTTTGAAGAAGTTATCTTGCTGCGGCCCGCCGCCCATGCGGCCGCGGGCCGTCAATCGTTCCTACGGACGACCGTACATGCGGACGTACAGCAGGGCCGCCGTGCGATATACCAGATGGCCGAGCTTCGACCAGGGCAGGTACGCGAACAGCATCCACACAAACACAAGGTGGAGGTAGTAAATCACGAAGGCAGGCACAATGGCGTCCGCCAGACGGAAGCACTGAGCCAGAATACCCGTGATAGCCACAACCCAGATGACGCCGAGCAGGTACCAGTCTTGGAAGCTGCTGGCCTGATACTTGGGATTGAGACGCATGCGGCGCCAGGTCAGCAGACCCAGACCGACCACCAGCATGAGCGCGCCGAGGTTGGCCAGAATCTTGACCGGGAAGGTCAGCGGCATGGGCGTTTCAATCTTGATCAAGGGAATGACCTTGCCGCCCCAGTGGCCAAGGGCCACCACGGCCGTCACAAAGGCCAGAATGACGAAGGCATAGACCAGCACCATGTGGCCGGCACGACGGCTGGGCGTTTCCACCGGAGTCCTGGGACCGCCGTAGCATTCGTCAAACTTGTTGTGCGTTACGATTTCTTCCATGAGGACATCAAAAAGATGCCAGAACCAGGACTTGGTCTTGCCCACGATGAGCACCTTGCCCGGCTCGAAGCTCTTCCACAGACGCCGCACCCCCACGGCAAGAATGCCTACCGCCCCGAAGAAGGTCAGCATGAAAATGGGGTCGATGGTGTAGTCGCCATAGAAGATCTGTCCGAAGACAATGCGACCGTCGGCCGCGCGGGGGAACCATTCGCCGCCGTTGAAACCGGCGCGGATCCACCACACCACCAGCCAGAGCACCGCGGGAATCAGGAAGAGAATGGGCAGACCGGAAGCCTTGCTCATCCACTGGCCCACAATGCTGGGGCTGGTCAGTTTCTTGTAGACCATATTACGGGCCGCGCCCATGACGTCCGCCGGACGCGCGCCGCGCGGGCAGAGATCCGCGCAGTTGCCGCAGTTGTGGCAAAGCCAGATGTCCACGTCGGTCATCAGCTTGTCTTTCACGCCCCACGAGGCCCAGACCATTTCCTTGCGCGGATAGGGATTGTTTTCCGGAGCAAGCGGGCAGGCCACGGAGCAGGTGGCGCACTGGAAGCACTTTTTGAGAGACTCGCCCCCGGCTTCCATCAGCTCTTTGGTAAAGCCGGAATCCGGCTCGAGGTTATATTGTGCCATTACAGCCTTCCTCCTACATGCCCTTGAACGGGTTGGGGCCCATATCCGTGATGCGGGCCACGAAATCGTCGATCATGTCGGGCACCTTGTCATATTCGTCAATGGCCACTTCCATCTGTTCCACACGCTCGGGCTGCACGCCGAGACGATTGAGCGTTTCGGCGATGTTTTCCTTACGGCGGTTGCAGATTTCAGAACCCTTCACAAAGTGGCACTGATAGTCGTCGCCGTATTTGCAGCCCAGCAGCAGCACGCCGTCGAAGCCCTTGCTCATGGCGTCGGAAACCCAGATGGCGTTGACGGAGCCGAGGCAGCGCACAGGAATGATGCGGCAGTAGGGATTCCAGGCCTTGCGGCGCATGCCCGCCATGTCGAGCGCGGGATAGGCGTCGTTTTCACAGGCCAGAATCAGAATGCGCGGACCTTCCTTCTTGAAGTCCTTGGGAACTTCCACTTCGCGGATCATCGAACCAATCTGGTCGATATTGTAGTTGGCGAAGCTGATGACGCGTTCGGGGCAGGCGCCGAAGCAGGTACCGCAACGGCGGCAGCGCGCCGGATTGGGTTTCGGCGTGCCCTTTTCGTCGTCGTCCAGAGCGCCGAAGGGGCATTCTTCGGTGCAGCGCTTGC
>CAMBWG010000390.1 GCA_945871415.1 uncultured Desulfovibrio sp. | reverse complement strand
GTTCGGTTTAATCAGAGCGACGCCCGCCACAAAAGGCGATAAGGTGCGCACAATGGGAATGAAACGGGCCAGGATGATCGCCTTGCCTCCGTGGCGTTCATAGAAGGCGTGCGCCTTGAGCAGGTGTTCCTTGTTGAGCCAGCGGCTGTCGCGGCTGAAGATGGCGGGCCCGACATGGCGGCCGATGACGTAGTTCACCCCGTCGCCAAGAATGGCGGCGGCCAGCAGCACGAGCATGAGCAGGGGGTAACTCAGATAGCCCGCTCCCGTGACGGTCCCGGCCGCAAAAAGCAGCGAATCCCCCGGCAGAAAGGGCGTCACCACAAGGCCTGTTTCGCAGAAGACCACGGCGAACAAAATGGCATAGAGCAAAGGTCCGTAAGCTTCCACCAGGGCGAACAGATGCTGGTCCACATGGAGCACCAGCGAAAGAGCTTGATCCAGCACGGGGGGACCCTCCGTATGAATGAAACCGCCGGACGCAAGGCCCGGCGGATGAATTCGCTCTGTAAGCGATTCCCGGCGCTCTGTCGAGTCTGTGCAAAAGCGCCGGGAAGGGAATGACGGTCAGTTTATTGGCCTTTTTTGGCCGCAGCGGTGCGCCGATCGCGGCTGTCCCTGGCCTGCTGCAGGCGTTCGCGGAACACGTCCGGGTTGGCCAGTTCGAACCCCGAAGAGGTGGGCGTGAACAGGAACAGCTGCTGGCTGGCCTTGCCCTGCGCCCAGCGGATGGGAGCCATGCTCCAGGTCATGTTCTGGGCCTCGCCGATGCGGGCGTTGACTTCCTGCGCGGTCCAGCCTTCCCTGAGGCCCAGAGCCGAAGCGAAGCGCACAAAATCATACCCCAGCCCGACCCAGGCATCCGCCTGCTCTCCCGCGGCGTTCAGCGAATCGATGAGCATGGCCGCGGCGGCCGTGGGTGTGGCTCCGTTCCAGGTTCCGGGGAAGACCGCCAGGCTCAGATTGTTGGTGTCCACTCTGGCGTTGCCCGAGAGCGACTGTTCCCAGAGGGCCGTGCCCATGAGCAGCAGCCGGTCTTCGCCGTGGAAAAACAGGTAGGGGATCAGCACCACGTCCTTGTCCCAACTGTCGGGCAGGAACACGGCCTGAAATTTGGAGGCGGAAACAGGTGTCTTGTTGATCATGTAGCTGCCCACGAAAGAGCGGGTGATCTCGTTCCAGGCTTTGGGATCGTCGGGCGGATAGCCCGTGGTTTTGACCACGCCGCTTCCGGCCGCCTGCATGAACAGATCGGTCATGCGCTGCCCGTAAGGTTCTTCCGGGTACAAAGCGGCAAAGTCCGTCAGGCCGAGCTCCCGGGCGAAACGCAGCACGGCGGCGACCTGATCCTCGGGGCTGGAGAAGAAACGCCAGGCGTTCACGCCTTCATCTTGGGCGTCCATTCTGGGGAAAAAGGTGAAAAAGGCGCGCTGCGCGGTGAGCCCTTTCGCTTTGGCGGCGGCATAGGCGTCGGGACGCAGCGGCCCGCCCACGGCCACGCACTGCGGCGGCAGAGCCGCCAGGTCGTCAAGCCACTGCGGGTTTTCCGTATCCAGCAACCTGACTTCCACGCTCAACCCGTTGCGTCCCAGTTCCTGTTGCGCCGCGGTCGCTCCCCGGGCCACCTTGCGTCCGATGGGGGCGTAATCGCCGCTCAGGGGAAGGGCCATGACAAAACACCCGGAGCTCTGGCTCACGGTTCCGCCCTGCTGCACGGGCGCGGCCGGACTCTGGTCGTTCATGACTCCGGAAAGCAGATTCGGATCAGCAAAGATCCCGGGGCCGCTGATGCGGGCCAGCAGCACATGGGCTGTCGGGCTTTGCAGCATTTTTTCCCGGCGGGCGGTTTCCAGCAGTACCACGGACCACGGGAACTGACGGTCCTTGTCCTGTCCGGCCGCACGCACGAGTCCGGCCAGTTCGGAATCCGGAAGATCGGTGAGGAGCGCCAGAAGTCCCTGTTCCATGACCTGCCGGGCGGATACATCGGCCCCGGCATACAGCTGGTTGAGCTGATCGCCCAGAGCGGGTTTTTCCGAGTCCGCGCCGCGCAGCAGCAGAATATCCCCGGCCTGCGCCCTGGGCGCGGGAGCGGATGAAGTCGCGTTCCAGACAAGCAGAGCGCGGCGCCGGGCTTCCGGCGGGGACAGCTGCATGAGCGCCCGGCCCCAGGCCTGTTGCCAGGCCGCGTGTGCAGGCGCTGTGGTGTCAAAGGCGCGCCACTGCACCAAGGCATCCAGGACCGTGTGCGGATGACGGTTGTCCAGGGCGGCTTTGGTCAGTCTTTCCCAGGCCTGCCCGCGCTCCGCGCTGGGGGTATCGGCGTTCCGGGCCAGAATGCCGTAAAGCCGCTCGGATTCGGGCATATCGCCGCTGTCCCAGGCCGCTTTGGCTTGGCCCGCCAGGCTCATGTCCACTGCCGAGACGCCGGAGACGGGCGCTTTTCCCTGTTCGGACGGAATGACGATTTTCTTGGCGGGCTGGCAGGCGACTGACAGAGAAAGCAGTCCCGCGATCAAAAAAACGCCCGCGCCTCTGAATACACGCCGTCTGTGCTGCAAAATATGGCAATCCGAATCATGCATGTTCGTTCCGCCTTTTCGTGTTTCAATCCGTAAGCCGTCTTTCGGCCGGGGGCCGCCTGTGTGTCCGGAACCGCCGGGATGCCTGAACGAATGGCGATGCGGACAAAGTTTCCCGGAAGGGAAGAGTTCCGCCACAATTCCATCGGCCGCGTTGTTTGTCAAACGGGTGGCGAGCGCGGGCAGGAGGGCAACAGCATGTTTTTCAACCTTCCGGAAATCTGTACGATTTTCCTTCAGTCTCTTTTCAGGCGTCTTCAGCTGCGAGTGCGGAGCTTTGCGTCCTGAGCGGAAAAAGCGCTTGATCGCC
>CAMBWG010000389.1 GCA_945871415.1 uncultured Desulfovibrio sp. | reverse complement strand
TGGTCTGCTCGGCCTACAACGCCGACTTCGACGGTGACCAGATGGCCGTGCACATTCCGCTGTCCGTGGAAGCGCAGATTGAATGCCGCGTGCTCATGATGAGCACCAACAACATTCTTTCGCCCGCCAACGGCGGCCCCGTCATCGTGCCGTCGCAGGATATCGTGCTTGGCCTGTACTATATGACGTCCGAGCGCAGCTTCGAAAAGGGCGAAGGCATGTACTTCTGCGCCCCGTGGGAAGTGGAAGCCGCCTATGACGCCGACGTGGTGACGCTGCATTCCCGCGTGAAGGTGCGCATGCCTGACGGCAAGATCTACGACACCACGCCCGGCCGTGTGCTGGTGGGCGGCATCCTGCCCAGGCAGATGTCCTTCTCCAACGTCAACTGCGTGCTGACCAAGAAGAACATCGGCAAGCTGGTGGGCGCGGCCTATCGCGAGTGCGGCATCAAGGCCACCGTCATGCTCTGCGACAAGCTCAAGGACATCGGTTACGAGTTCGCCACGCGCGCCGGTGTGACCATCGGCGTCAAGGACCTGATCATTCCCGAGCGCAAGAAGGATATTCTTGCCGCGTCGCAGGCGGAAGTGGACGATATCGAACGCCAGTACCGCGACGGTATCATCACCCGTACGGAAAAGTACAACAAGGTCGTCGACGTCTGGACCAAGGCCACGCAGGACGTTTCCGCGGAAATGACCAAGGAAATCTCCTTTGACACGCTGAAGGACCCCAGGACCGGCCGCGAGGAAAAGAACCAGAGCTTCAACCCGATCTTCATGATGTCGAACTCTGGCGCTCGAGGCAACCAGGATCAGATGCGTCAGCTGGCAGGCATGCGCGGCCTTATGGCCAAGCCTTCCGGCGAAATCATCGAAACGCCCATTACCTCGTCCTTCCGCGAAGGTCTGTCCGTGCTCCAGTACTTCACCTCCACGCACGGCGCGCGCAAGGGTCTGGCCGACACGGCCCTCAAGACGGCCAACTCCGGTTATCTGACCCGTCGTCTTGTGGACGTGGTGCAGGACGTCATCGTGTCCGAGCATGACTGCGGCACGGTGGACGGCATCGAGCTGACGCCGCTCAAGGAAGGGGGCGACATCAAGACCCCGCTGTCCGAGCGCGCCGTGGGCCGCGTGCTGCTGTACCCGGTGTATAACCCCGACAACCCGGAAGAAATTCTGTTGCCGGAAAACACCCTGATCAACGAGGCGGAAGCCGAACTGCTGGAAAAGCACGGCGTGTCGTCCATCATGGTGCGTTCGCCGCTGACCTGCCAGGCGGAGCGCGGCATCTGCGCCCTCTGCTACGGCCGCGATCTGGCGCGCGGGCATCTGGTGAACACGGGTGAAACCGTGGGCATCATTGCCGCCCAGTCCATCGGCGAGCCGGGCACGCAGCTGACCATGCGTACCTTCCACATCGGCGGTACGGCATCCAGCACCATTGAAAAGAACAAGTTCGAAGCCCAGAACCCCGGCCGCGTGATCCTGAACCGCGTCAAGGCCGTTACCAACCGCGAAGGCATGCAGCTGGTGCTCGGCAAGAGCGGTCAGCTTGCCATCGTGGACGCGCAGGGCCGCGAACGCGAGAAGTACATTCTGCCCAACGGCGCGCGTCTGCACGTGCACGACGGGCAGGAGATCACCAAGGGAACCGTTCTTGCCGAATGGGATCCGTTCAACGAACCCTTTGTGTGCGAAGAGGACGGTTACGTTCGCTTCAACGACATCGTGGACGGCAAGACCGTGCAGGAAAAGGTGGACGACGTGACGCGTCAGGCCTCTCTGACCATCATGGAATACCGCACCACTAACTTCCGTCCGTCCATCTCCATCTGCGACGAGCAGAATGTGGTGAAGCTTCGTCCCGGTTCCAACATCTCGGCAACCTACAGCCTGCCCGTGGGCTCCATCATCATGGTCAAGAACGGCGAGGCCATTCAGGCCGGCGACATCATCGCCCGCAAGCCCCGCGAAACGTCCAAGACCAAGGATATCGTGGGCGGTCTGCCGCGCGTGGCCGAGCTCTTTGAAGTGCGCAAGCCCAAGGACATGGCCGTGGTGTCGGAAATCTCCGGTACCGTCGCCTACGCGGGCGAATCCAAGGGCAAGCGCAAGCTCATCGTCACGCCGGAAATCGGCGAGCCCAAGGAATACCTCGTGCCCAAGGGCAAGCACATCACCGCCACGGACGGCGATTTCGTGGAGGCCGGCGATCCGCTGACCGAAGGTTATCCCGAACTGCACGACATCCTGCGGACGCGCGGCGAAAAGTACCTTGCCCGCTACCTCGTGGATGAAATCCAGGAAGTGTACCGCTTCCAGGGCGTGGGTATCGACGACAAGCACATTGAAGTCATCGTGCGCCAGATGCTCAAGAAGGTGACCATCCTCGACAGCGGCGGCACCAGCTTCCTTGTGGGCGAACAGGTGGACAAGGCCGAGTTCAAGCTCGAAAACCAGAAGGTCATGGCCGAAGGGCGTCAGCCCGCCACCGCCGAACCGCTGGTGCTGGGCATCACGCAGGCGTCGCTGACCACGTCGTCCTTCATCTCGGCGGCTTCCTTCCAGGAAACCACCAAGGTGCTGACCGAAGCTTCGCTCAAGGGCAAGATGGACTACCTGCGCGGCCTCAAGGAAAACGTCATTGTCGGCCGGCTTATTCCTGCCGGTACGGGCTACCGCGAATATGTCCACGGCGACATCGACGTGCCCAACCAGAAGGAACGTCCCGACAAGTTCCTCGAAGACCTCGAAGAAAACCCGGTGCTCGTGGACCTCGGCAACGAGTAGTCCAGAGCTGCCGAGGGACGGGAGTTTGAAATAGACTGAGACTGGGGGAAGGGAACCCCTTTTGCTGGCGCGCAAAGGGGTTCCCTTCCCCCAGACCCCCATCCCTC
>CAMBWG010000388.1 GCA_945871415.1 uncultured Desulfovibrio sp. | reverse complement strand
GGGGAAGAAAACCCTTTTTGCCGCGAGCAAAAGGGGTTTCTTCCCCCTCAAAAAATGTAAGACCCTGTACCCTGTCTAGGCGCTTACGGGCTTGCGGGGGGCGCGCAGGGCTGCGGGAACGATTTCGTCCAGCGTGGGATGGGCGAACATGATTTCATGCAGGCGTTCCACGGTATAGCCTTCCTTGATCAGGAGCTGGGCGACGGTGACGAGGTGGGACACGCCGTGACCCACGGCGGCGATGCCCATGAGTTTGCCGTCGCTCCATACGGCTTTGACCATGCCCGCCGTGCCCGCATAGGCCTGGGCAATGGGATTGATGGTCAGCGGGGCCTGGGAGACTTCCACGGACTTGCCCTGCGCAAGGAGGGCCGTCGCCGTATCACCCACGCGCATGAGTTCCACGCTGCCGTAGATGCAGGAGGGCACGGGGCCGGGCACATAGGCTCCCTGTTCCCTGCCGCAGATGCGGCGGGCCACGTAGGCGGCCTGATGCTCGGCGGCATGGGCCAGCAGGGTGACGCCGTTGACGTCGCCCACGGCGTACACGCCGGGCGCGGCTTCGAGGTTTTCGTTGACTTGCACATAGCCGCGGCGGTTGAGGCTGCAACCGGCCTTTTCGGCGTCCAGACCGGCGGTGTTGGGCGTGCGGCCCACAGCTACCAGAGCTTTTGCGGCGGCGATGACGCGCCCGTCTTCCAGCGTCAGCTCGGCATGTCCGTCCACGGTACGCAGCGACGAGGCCTTGACGCCTTCCAGACATTCAATGCCGTTTTTGGAGACGGCGCGCAGCATTTCTTTGGCGATGTCGGCATCTTCCTGCGGCGCAATGTGGGGCGCGGCCTCCACGACCGTGACCTTGCCGCCCATGGCGGCGAAGAAGTCGGCCATTTCAAGGCCGATGGCACCGGCGCCGACAATGACGAGGCTTTCGGGAATGGCGGGGATTTGCAGCAGGTCGGTGCTGTCCAGCACGCAGTCGTGATCGGGCGTCAGGCCGGGGAAGGACGCGCTCGAAGAACCGCAGGCCAGAATGATATGCGCGCAGGAGAGCGTGCGGGGAGTTTCGCCGGGAGCGGAGAAGGAAACCTGTCCCTTGCCGAGCACCGTGCCGACGCCTTCCAGCAGGGTCACGCCCAGCCCGGCAAGGTTTTTTGCCAGTGTCTGGCTGCTGCCCTTGAGGAAGCGGCCGATGCGTGTCTGAAGAGCCGCATAATCCACGGCAACGTCGCCGGAGAGCGTCTTCAGGCGCTTCTGGGCGCGCAGCTGCGCGCCGCAGGAGGTTGCGCCCAGCAGCATCTTGGTGGGAATGCAGCCGCAGTTGAGGCAGGTGCCGCCCCAGTGGGCATTTTCAATAATGGCAACGGATTTACCGGCGGAAGCCAGTTCTTTGGCGGCGGCGGCGCCGCCGGGGCCGCCGCCGATGATGACGACATCGAACGTATCCATGATGAACCTCTGCTGTAGGGACGGAAAAGTGAAAAGGAGCGCGGAAGCGGAAGGCGCTTCCGCGCTCCATCCTGCGAAAGGGAGTTTGCGGCTCTGAAGTTTTTTCGGTGTAAACGCGTTGCGTTTCAGAATACGGCCTGTCGTTTCGCGGAAAGAGCGTGGTTTTTCCGCTCGCTTCGGGCCGGGCGGCGCTGTGCCGCCGTTTCGCGTTTCACTCTTTTTAAAGTTGAAACGCTCTAGCGGCTGCGCTTGTCGCACTTGCGGGTGGCCCAGTTGCCGATGCTCTGGAAGGCCTGAACGATGACGATCAGCAGGATGATGGTCACGATCATGACATCGGTCTGGTAGCGCATGTAGCCGTACTGGATGGCGAGCTTGCCGAGACCGCCGCCGCCCACGGCTCCGGCCATGGCCGAATACCCCAGAATGGTGGTGGCGGCGATGGCGCTGCCGTTGATGAGGGAGGGCTTGGCCTCGGGGAGAAGGACCTTGCGGATGATCTGCCAGGTGGACGCGCCCATGGACTGGGCGGCTTCGACCACGCCGGGATCGACTTCCAGCAGCGAGGATTCTATCAGGCGGGCCACAAAGGGCGCGGCCGAGATGACCAGCGGCACGATGGTGGCGTTGTTGCCGATACTGGTGCCGACGATGAGCCGTGTCAGCGGAATGACGGCGATCAGCAGGATCAGGAAGGGGAAGGAGCGCGTCAGATTCACGAACACGTCCAGCACGCTGTAGACCAGCGCGTTGGGACGGATGCCGTCCTTGCGGGTGATGACGAGCGCCACGCCCATGACGATGCCGAACACATAGGCAAAGATTGTCGAGGCCAGCGTGACATAGATGGTGTCCACGGTGCCTTGCAGAAACAGGCCGACGGTACGTTCATCAAACATGGGACATCTCCTCCAGCATGATGCTGTGGGCCCTGGCGTAGGCCATGATGCGTTCTATGGATTCCCTGCGCTCGGGCAGTTGCAGCACCATCTGCCCGTAGGCCACGCCGTTGAGGTCGCGGGTATCGGCATACATGATGTTGACCGGGCAGCCGCACTCCAGCACCATGTTGGCAATAACAGGCTCGTAGGAGGAGCGTCCGTTGAAGATGAGGCGATAGAGACGATCCTGCGGCATGTTCTGGAGGGGCTCGGGCAGGACGAGCTTGCGGGCAAATTCCGTTTTGGGATGGAAGAAGACATCCTCCACGGCGCCGCTTTCCACCACGCTGCCCTTGCCGAGAATGGCAACCTGACTGCAGATTTTTTCGATGACGCTCATCTCATGCGTGATGATGACGGCGGTAATGCCCAGCGAGGTATTGATATCCTTGATCAGGGCAAGGATGGAGTCGGTTGTTGCCGGGTCCAGAGCCGAGGTGGGCTCGTCACAGAGCAGGACGCGCGGATTGGTGTCCAGCGCGCGGGCAATGGCCACGCGCTGTTTCTGACCGCCGGAGAGCTGCGAGG
>CAMBWG010000387.1 GCA_945871415.1 uncultured Desulfovibrio sp. | reverse complement strand
ATTATTATACGCTATTTCTCGTCAAAAATCAACCATTTGTTGTGACAGAGCCAATATCTTTTACTGAGAAAAAACCTAGTCAAAAGCTAATAAATAGCGCCTCCCTTTGACGATCGCTCAGAAGGGGATTAATTTTCATAAGGATATACTGATTTCCTCAAAAGCGGTTCACCAATATGCCGCCCGTTCACAGCGGGCCCTGTTTGCAAGCGGCACGATGTTCTTCTGGAGCGTTATTGTCGCTTTTTTTCTGGCATGCCTGTGGGACAAATATACACAGCTCTGGTCATGATTAGATAAAAGGAGGAACATGTATGACAATCAGAGCAAAGTTGCTGGCACTTCTTGCTGTATTTATCCTTATGACTAGCCTGATCATTTCCTTTATGGCGTATCGGAGCTACAAGGATAGTCTCGCTCTTACGGCTACTGACGGAAAGGCACTGACAATATCTCTTGCCAACTATGTAACCGCCTTTATGAAAACCGCTGCTGAATATGAGCAAATGGTTGCTTCCATGCCGGTTATCGCCAGAGGCGCCGGACACCTGCCGACGAACCTGAATCAGGACAAGCCCTATTCGCTTCGGGATCTTTCTCCTGAAGCAGCCGATCTGCTTGCGGCTATGAAAAGTGCCAAGGATTCCAGCCCGCGTTTCCTTGAAATCGGCTTTGCGGACGAAAGCGGCGGCGTCCTTGTCTATCCGGCGGATCCGCCTGCCGGGCAGGATCTCCGCCAGCGGCCCTGGTATATGGCCGCCATGCAGTCCTCTTCCAAGACGGCGATTTCTCTGTACAAGAGTTCTTCAACCGGCAACTCCGTCTGTTCGTTCAGCCGTGTCATCCAGAGGGACGGCACGCCTGTCGGCGTCCTGTATCTGGAAGTCTCCCTGCAGTTCATCACCGACAGACTCAAAAGCATGCAGACCGGAGAAACCGGGCGTCTTATCGTTGTTGACGATAACGACATCGTCATTGCCTCGGCCAATACAAAAGTGCTGATGAGAAAAGTCGGAGACGACCCCGAAGAGCCCATCGCCATTCTGGGGAAACTGCCGGCGGGCGCTCATCTTGTCGAAATAGCGGGATCGATGCGTCAGGCCGTTGTTCATGTTGACGCAGAAGGCTGGAAGTATATTTACACAGCGGAAACCAGCGAACTCCTTGAAAGCACGTACGTTGTCCTTATCGAATGCTGTATAGGCGCGTTCCTCGGTCTGCTTTTTGTCGTTCTGCTGGGCTTTTATATTCTTCGCGTCCTTAACCGCCAGCTGCATCTTCTGCAGGAGACGACACGGACCATCGCCGGCGGCGATATAAACGCCAACCTGCCGGAAGAGCGCCTGTTCTCCGGCGAACTGCTCGACCTCTACAAAAACTTTTCCAGCATGGTCGGCACCATTCGCAAGACGTTGGAACTCGCGCAAAAGAATGAAGCCGCCGCGCAGGAACAAAGCGAGCGTGCCAGAGAAGCCATGGAAAAAGCCCATGCCGCAAGCGAGGAAGCCCAGGCCAAAACCCGTGCCCTTCTGGCGGTTGCGGACAAGCTGGAAGAGGTCGGCGATGCCGTCGCTTCCGCCTCCACGCAGCTTTCCGCTCAGATAGAACAATCCGATCGCGGTTCGGCAGAAGCCGCGGCACGCCTTTCTGACGCGGCCGCAGCCATGAACGAAATGAATGCTTCCGTACAGGAAGTCGCCCGCAACGCCTCCGTCGCATCTTCAGCTTCCGTGGAAACAAAGGACAAGGCCGAGGCGGGAGCCCGCGTCGTTGAGCGTTCCCTGCATCGTATCGAAGCCGTCTATCAGGCCTCGCTGGAAGTCAAAAAGGATATGGGGCAGCTCAACGAGCATACGCAATCCATCAGCGTCATTATGGGCGTCATTTCCGACATTGCGGATCAGACCAATCTGCTGGCGCTCAACGCGGCCATCGAAGCGGCGCGCGCAGGCGAAGCCGGGCGCGGCTTTGCCGTGGTTGCCGACGAAGTGCGCAAGCTCGCGGAAAAGACCATGATCTCCACCCAGGATGTAAGCAAGGCCATCTGTGCCATTCAGGAAAGCACCGGCAAAAGCACCGCAGCTGTGGACAGAGCCATGAACCAGATTGAGGAAGCCACCCAGCTTGCCAGAGATTCGGGACAGGCACTGGAAGCCATCGTATCTACCGTGGAAGCCGCCGCCGATCAGGTGCATACCATCGCTACGGCCAGCGAAGAACAATCCGCCGCCAGCGAAGAAATCAATCAGTCCATTCTCGGCTGTAACGACATGAGCAAACAGATTGCCGACGCTATGTCCGAGGCATCCAAGGCCGTGTCCGGGCTCGCCGAGCAGCTTCAGGAGCTGAACAAGCTTATCCAGAATCTCAAACAGGCCTAGAGCGTTCTGCAGTGCACAGGCCAAAAAGGCTCTGGAGCAAAAATGAGGAGCGTTGGGGGGAAGGGAACCCCTTATCTCTGCTGTCGATGCCCGTAAGGCTCCCGCGTCGCCTGACGGGCACGGCCTGCGGCCGCCATTCGGTCGCGGCTGGCGCGCAAGGGCCCAGCCTTTCCGCAGGAAAGGCGTTCTTGTAGTACTTCCCCCCAGGCCCCCATCCTTCCCCAACACGCTTTTTTCGGGAGGATGAAACGGCGCGAAGACGCCACCGCTTTCCCCGCGGCAACCGTCCCCCGGTAACACAGTGCGAGACATTCTCCCGCAAAGGCGCAACGTATCAACAGCGCACAAAACACAAAAAGCCCGCCATACCGGCGGGCTTTTTGCGTGTACGACAACGCAGACTGCCGAAAAAATCTGTCTCTCCCGGTTATTCATGCCGCACCAACGAAGACCGGGAAGACTCCCCCTGTCGCATTCCCGTACCGTAGAACATTTTCAGTTTGAAACGCTGTGCGTTTCAAACCATACGACCTGTCG
>CAMBWG010000386.1 GCA_945871415.1 uncultured Desulfovibrio sp. | reverse complement strand
GGGCGATTCCGTGGGCGGCGTCATCGAATGCGTGGCCTGCGGCCTGCCGCCGGGACTCGGCGGCCCCGACTTCGGGGATGATGTGGAAGGCCTGGTGGCCCGGCATGTTTTCGCGGTCCCGGCCGTCAAGGGGCTGGAGTTCGGAGCGGGCTTCCGTTTGGCCGCCATGTCCGGCCGTGAGGCGAACGACGGACTGTACCGGGACGGCGAAGGGCGCATCCGCACCCGCACCAACCACAACGGCGGCGTCAACGGCGGGATCACCAACGGCATGCCTCTGGTTTTCGCTGTGGCCGTCAAGCCCACGCCGTCCATCGCCCTGGCTCAGGAAACCGTGGATCTGCGCACCGGCGATCCGGCGACCCTGCGTGTGGAGGGCCGCCACGATCCCTGCATCCTGCCCCGGGCCGTGCCGGTCATTGAGGCCGCGGCGGCCCTGGCTCTGGACGAACTGTGCCGTCAAGGAAAAGCGTCATGAAAAATATCGTTCTGATCGGATTGCCCGGCAGCGGCAAAAGCACCTTGGGCAGAAGGCTTGCCAGGCGTCTGAAGCGGCCGTTTCTGGATACCGATCTCATGGTTGAGGCGGAGGCGGGCAAAAGCGTGAGCCGGATTTTCGAGGAAGAGGGCGAAGCCTGGTTCCGGGAATGCGAGGTCCGCTGCACCCGCCGGGCCGCGGCCGAAGGGCGCGGTCATCGCCACGGGCGGAGGCGTGGTTCTGCGCAAAGAGAATATGGAAGCGCTGGCGGAAAACGGGGTGGTGATCTTCATCGACCGCCATCCGTCCCGCATCCTGGCCGCCACCAGTCTGGAGGATCGCCCGCTGGCGCGGGGAGACGGCGAAAAACTGCGCCGCCTGCACCGGGAAAGACTGCCTTTGTACCGCGGCTACGCCCGGTGCCGGGTCAGAAACGATCGACGGCTCAAAAATCTGTTGCTGAAAACCTTGCGCTTCTGCAAAAAAGAAGGCGGCGTGCTGTGAACGCTGAACTTGCCGAATCCGGAACGGCAAAGCGGGTTTTGCGCCTCGCGTACACCAACGGCAGCGGCAAACTGGCCGTGATCGGGGATCCCGTGGCGCACAGTCTCTCGCCGCGCATCCAGAACGCGCTGCTGGAACATCTGGGCCTGGACTACATCTATCTGGCCCTGAAAATTCCCCCCTCCGCCACCCGGGAGTGGGTGAAGGCGGCCCGGCTGCTGGACTTTGCCGGATTCAACGCCACCATGCCGCACAAGACGGCCCTGGTTCCGCTGATGGACACGCTTTCCGGGGACGCGGCCCGGTGCCGGGCCGTGAACACGGTGGTCCTGAGGAAGGGACGGCTGGAAGGGCACAACACCGACGGCGAGGGGTTTCTGCGCGCTCTGGGGGACGCGGGTGTCGAGGTCAGGGGCAGGAATGCCGTTCTGCTGGGCGCCGGGGGCGGCGCGCGGGCCGTGGCGCTCAAGCTGGCCGCTTGCGGGGCGCGACGGATCGCCGTGTGCTGCCGCACGCCGCGCCAGGGCGAGCTGCTGCGGGAACTCGACAGCCGCATCGAAGCGCATGCCTGGACCCCGGCGTCGCTGCGGGAAAACCTGCGTCACTGCGATGTGCTGATCAACGGCACGCCTCTGGGCATGCGCGGGGTGGGGGAAACCTTCGCCGACCTGGATTTTCTGGACGCGCTTCCGGCCTCATCCGTGGTCTGCGATCTGATTTACAGTCCCTTGCGCACGGAATTGCTGCGGGCGGCCGCGCAAAGGGGGCATACGGCGATCAACGGCCTGGGCATGCTCATCCATCAGGCCATCCTGGCCCTGGAGCTGTTCACCGCCACCCCCATCGACGCGGAGCGGGCCGCACCCGTGGCCGAGAGGGCCCTGGCCGGAGTGCTGGAGTAGAGGCCAACCGAATGAGCCCGCCCGGCCTCTTTGATTTTGAAAGCGTTCCGGCTATTCTTGGCGCATGAAACAAGAAGGGCGACAGAGCAGGAAATGGAAGATCGCGTTCGGGTGCGTGGCGCTGCTGCTTGGACTGTGGATGCTGCTGGCCCTTGTTCTGCCGCTGTGGCTCAGAGGCGCGCTGGAAGACCGGCTTTCCGGCTCCCTGCGCGCCCCGGTGAGCGTCCGGGCCGTGCGTCTCAATCCGTTCACGCTGCAACTGAAGGTCGAACATGTCCGCGTCGCCAACCCTGACGGCGAGGGCGCTTTGCTCACCTTTGAGGAGCTGACGTTGTCCCCGGCCCCGGGCACGGTCAGGGGAGCCCCGGCCGTCCTGCTTTCGGTCGGAGTGAGCAAGCCCGTTCTGGACATCGCCTATCTGGGACAGGGGAAATTTTCTTTTTCCGAGCTGGGCGGGACGGAACCGGAGTCCGGGGCGGAAGACGCCTCTTTTCCATGGCCGTCCTTTGTGGTCCCCGACCGTCTGGAACTGGTCGACGGGACCGTTCTGCTGCGCGACGAACCGTTGGGCCTGAGCCACGCCGTCCGCAAGATCCGCTTCAGCGCCTCGTTTCTTCCTCCCGAATCCGGCAGGGCGGAAGCCCCGCCTTTTCTGTCCGCCGAGTACAACGGCGTCCGTTTCGAGGTCACCGGCAGGCAGTTTCCCCGGGGATCAACCTTGCGCACGGAATTCACCCTGCACACCGCCCCTTTGGAACTCGGACACTTCCGGCGCTATCTGGAAGCCTACACGCCCCTGCGCCTGGAAAAAGGCTCGGTCCAACTGGATCTGACGTTGGGGCTTTCCGCCGGAGAGGGCGGGGCGGTGGAAGCGGACTTTTTCGGCGGCGCGCTGGTGGAGAACGCGGTGGTCCTGGCTCCGGACGGCGGCGTCGCCGGACGCCTGGGCAAGTGGGATTTCAGGCTGCGACGCTTCACACTTTCCGAGAGGCGGGTGAATTTGAGCCGGGTGGAATTGAGCGGACTGTACCTTCGG
>CAMBWG010000385.1 GCA_945871415.1 uncultured Desulfovibrio sp. | reverse complement strand
GATGGCGGTCAGACGCCAGCGGAACTCCTGTTTTTCCACGCGTCCCAGCAGGCTGTAGGTCTGCTGATTCCCGCCGTCGAGAATATCAAAAGCCACGAGCCACGCGCCGTTTTCGCCCCGGATGGCGGGCGAGACGTGGACGATCTGCTTGCGGCCCATAGAGACATCGGCAAACAGGGGGGCCAGCATACCCTGAGACGCCGGCGCATCGGCAACTTTTTTGCCGGCAAAAGCGCCTGAGGCGATACCGTTGCGCACGAAGGCCGCCGTTTCCCGGATGAGCAGCTGCCGGGCCGCCGCCACATTGGAAAGAGGCGAAAACATCAGCGACAGCACGGGCGGGATGTTTTCTCCTCCCTGCGACGCCGCGGTCGCAACCACGCCCACGGCATGATCCAGAACCTTTTCCGTATCCACGGCCGCATCAAAGGCGTGAACATCGGCATTGTCGATGGCGTCGCGCACGGCCAGCAGGCAGGCGCGGGCCTGCACGGCCTCCGAAGCCGCCGCCATACCGGGGACGACCGCAAGACAGAACGAAAAAAGCAGTATGGGGAGACAGAAGTTTTTCAAGCGCTGTTTCATTGCCGTTCCTCCACAACCGGGACTTTGCCCGGATTCAGCATGCCTGCAGGGCCGTTCGGCAGCACGTTTTATCTTTGAAAAAGTAGAACGCGGGACGGCGGTACCACGCCGCCCATGCCCCCGTGAACGGCGATGCAGGGAACCGCATCGTCGCGGCAATACCGGACAAGAATTCCATCGACGATCCGCTCCTGTCAATCCCGGACCGACGGATGCCCGCCGGAGCGGGCAGCTATGACGACAGGCCGCATTTACCAAATTTTCGCGACTAGCCTATATTCTGCTATTTCAGACAATTAAGGAATTTGTGAAAAAATGTAGTTATGATTTTACGGCGGGACCCCTTGACCTCGCGCCCCAAATGAGCGCATGCTTGAACCAACTCCCGAACAAGGTTCTTTCGTGCGGGAGAAGTCGCGCACCGCAGGAGAACGCATGAAAACCATTCCGGTGGCAGAGGCTGTGGGCACGGTACTGTGCCACGATATCACCCGCATTGAGCCGGGGGGCGAAAAAGGCCCGGTATTCCGCAAGGGCCATATTGTGCAGGAGGAGGATATCCCCGTACTGCTGAGCGTGGGCAAGGAACATCTCTATGTGATCACGCCCACGGAAGGCATGCTTCACGAAGACGACGCCGCCGCGCGTATCGCGCACGCCGTGGTCGGCGAAAATCTTTCCCTTACCGCACCGAAGGAAGGACGCATCAACTTTCTGGCGCAATGCCAGGGTCTGCTGCGTGTGGATGTGTCTGCGCTGAGCCGCGTCAATGCCTTCCCCGATGTGGCGCTGGCCACTCTGCACACCATGCAGGAAGTGCGGAAAGGGCAGGCTGTGGGCGGCACACGCATCATTCCTCTGTTCATCGAGGAAGAAAAGATTGCCGCGCTGGAAAAGGAAGCTTCCGCTCCGCTCATTTCCGTGCTGCCCTTCCGGCCGTTGAAGGTCGGCATCGTCACCACGGGCAGCGAAGTCTTTCACGGTCGCATCAAGGACGGCTTCGGGCCGGTGCTGCGCAAAAAGTTCTCGTCGCTGGGCTGCACGGTGACGGGACAGAAAATCGTGAATGACGATATTGAGATGATCAGCGCCGCCGTGCGGCAGTTCATCGACGAGGGCGCGGATATGGTGGCCTGCACGGGCGGCATGTCCGTGGACCCCGACGACAGGACACCGGCGGCCATCCGGGCCGCGGGCGGTATCGTGGAGAGCTACGGCGCGCCCATGTTCCCCGGAGCCATGTTCCTGCTAGCCCATATCGGCGACGTGCCCGTGCTGGGGCTGCCCGGCTGCGTGATGTACCACAAGGCCAGCATCTTTGACATGATTGTGCCCCGTCTGCTGGCGGGCGTTCCCGTCAGCCGCGCGGATATTGCCGCGCTGGGGCACGGCGGCTATTGCAGCGGCTGCCCCGAATGCCGTTACCCCCTGTGCGGCTTCGGCAAATACTAACCCTCAACAGACACCCGCTTCCTTGACGGAGGTTGTCCTACCCGGATTTTTTGTCATCGAATCTTTCTCCTGCCTCGTCGCGCAAATAGAGGTCGGAGAAAGCTCACCCACCTTCGGACCGGACATCATGCGAGTTTCGGTCCCTTCACCCAGGAGGTTCGCATGTTCACAAAGACGCTTATGGTCAACGGCGTTGCCCGTCAGGTGCTCGTCAATGCCGACGACGTTCTCGCCAATGTGCTGCGCGATCAGCTCAAGCTCACCAGCGTGAAGCTCGGTTGCGAAAAAGGCCATTGCGGCGCCTGCTCCATCATCATGAACGGCAAGCTGGTCCGCAGCTGCGTCGTCAAGATGAAACGCGTTGAAGACAACGCCGAGATCATGACGCTGGAAGGGCTGGGCACGCCCGATCATCTGCATCCCCTGCAGGAAGCCTGGATTTTCCACGGCGCGGCTCAGTGCGGCTTCTGCACGCCCGGTTTCATCCTTTCCGCAAAGAGCCTGCTGGATCACAATCCCAAGCCGACCCGCGAAGAAGTGCGCGACTGGTTCCAGAAGAACCGCAACGTCTGCCGCTGCACCGGCTACATCCCGCTGGTGGATGCCGTCATGGACGCCGCCGCCGTCATGCGCGGCGACAAGGATATTGAGGAAATCCGCTACAAACTGCCTGCCGACGGCCGCGCCTTCGGTTCCCGCCTGCCTCGTCCCAGCGCCGTTGCCAAGGTGACCGGCACGGCCGAATACGGCGCGGACGCCGCCGTGCGCATGCCCGCGGGCACGCTGCACCTCGCTCTGGCGCAGGCCAAGGTCTCTCACGCCCTCATCAAGGGCATCGACACGTCCGAAGCCGAAAAAATGCCCGGCGTCAACCGCGTGCTGACG
>CAMBWG010000384.1 GCA_945871415.1 uncultured Desulfovibrio sp. | reverse complement strand
GGCAAGTCCACGCTGCTGGCCGCCATCCTGCGTCGCATCATCGAAACCGGCGGACGTAATGTCAGCACCTATGAAGCGCCCATTGAGTTCGACTTTGACGCCGTGCCCAGCCCCGGCGGGCCTGTTTCGCAAAGCACGATTCCCGAACACCTGAAATCGTTTCTGACGGCCACGCGCAACAGCACGCGCACGGCCCCGGACGTGGTGCTTATCGGGGAAAGCCGCGATCCCGATACGCTCCGGGGCATGATGGAAAGCGCGGAAATCGGCGTCGCCGCCTATTCCACCGTGCATACCCGTTCCGTACCGGAAACACTCTCACGCATCATCAACGTCTTCCCGTTCGCCGAACGGACGCAAATCACGGCCACTCTGCTTTCCTGTCTGCGGCTGGTCGTCTCGCAGCGTCTGCTTCCTCTGCCGGACAACAGCGGACGTATCGCGCTGCGTGAATATCTGGCCTTCACCCCGGACATCCGGGAAACGCTGCTGGATACGCCTGTGGAACGACTCATCCAGCAAACGGAAAACATTCTGGAAAAATCCGGCCAGACAATGCAGTACGCGGCGGAAATGGCCTTTGCCAACGGCATGATCGCCAGAGACAGTTATCTGGCGATTCTGGCGGAACGCAAGCGCAAGGAAGGAAATACCCATGAAGCAACCTTCTAACATCGTTTCCCTGTCCGGGGGAAAGGACAGCACGGCCATGCTGCTCATGCTCCTCGAACACGGCGAACCTGTGGCTGATGTCGTATTTTTTGATACGGGCTGGGAATTTCCCGAAATGTATGAGCATCTGGAAAAGCTCGAGGCCTTTACCGGCCTGAAAATCACGCGCCTGCGGCCAAGACTGCCGGTAGATGTGGAAACAAACAAGTCCCCGTTCGACTGGATATTTTCAGAACATCCTGTAGCCAGACGGGGAACGCGCCAGGTGCATATGATCGGGCGCGGCTGGCCCGCCGCACGGCGGCGCTGGTGTACAAATCTGAAACAGATTGCCCTGAAAGGACACCTGCTGGGACTTACTCACCAGAAGGGGCTTGAACTGCCTCTGCGCCACTGCGTCGGTTTCGCCGCCGATGAATCGCACAGACTGAACGGTTCTACCAAAAGGAGCAGCGCCTACTACATACAAAGGTATCCGCTTGTGGAGTGGGGCGTCACGGAGACCGACGCGCTGGCCTACTGCTATAAACGCGGCTTCACATGGGACGGGCTGTATCACTTTTTCAGCCGGGTCAGTTGTTTCTGCTGCCCGTTGAAACCTCTGGATGAGCTGCGGACATTACGCGGATATTTCCCCGACCTGTGGCGACGAATGCTTCTCATGGAATCCTGGCTGCCTGAAAGCAGGCGGCGTTTCAAGGATTCCAGCGTCTCCGCGCTGGATGCCCGTTTTGCACTGGAGGCGGACAATGGCTGATGTTCTCTGGCGCGACACCGCGCTCACGCCGAAAATCTTCATACTGGATGCCCGCGCGGTCTTTCCCCTGGCCCTCTGGTTGTTCCATTGGGCCTGGTGGACGGCGGCCATTGCCCTTTCCGCAATCCTCGCCCTTTACCTTGTCCAGCGTACCGGCATGACGCCCATCGCCTGTTGCCGCGCCATCCGCGTGGCCTGCATGGGACGGATTCGGGAAACACGAAACACTGAAAGCCTGTGGCGCAAACGCTGCCGCTGGTAATTCCAACACATGGAGAAAACTATGGATAATCGAAACACATTCGGCCTGTTTGATGCCGCACGGCGTTCTCCTGAAAAAGATCGCGTCACGCTCACCCAGGCGGACATCGAACGCCAGCTTGACGCGGGCGCTTTTCTCATGAGCCGGGAAGAAGCCGTCACGGCTGGATTCATCAACCCCCAGGATGAGCAGGATACCGTGATTGTGAACATCAGGGAGGAACTGGAATGAACCGGACGCCGCAGAAAGAAAGGAAGAGCCGCTTTCAACTCAGTCGGGAAGTTCGGGAAGAATTTGTCGGCGGCATTGCCCGGCTTATGCTGTCGCTGTCCGAAAAAGCGAAATTTCCGCAGCCGTCCTTGAGAGCAATTCCGTTCTGCCCCGTGACAGGAAAGGAATACGGCGGCGCGAACATGGTGCGCCTGATGCTGACCGGCATGGAAAAAGGCTACGACGACAACCGCTGGCTTACGTTCAAGCAGCTCCAGACTATCAGGGATGAGCATCCTGACCTGAACATTCGTATCCGAAAAGGAGAACACGGCGTCACTGTGCTGCGCCCTGAAGATGTGTTCTTTACGGTGGAGCAGGACGGGAAATGGAACTTTGTTTCCGAAGAACAGGCAAAAAGTATCCCCGGCGTGCGGCGTCAGACTCTGCTGTGCCCCTTCACGGTCTTCAACGCGGCCCAAATTGAAAACTTCCCCGCAAAAGAACAGCCCTCTCCCGTTATGACCGAAGCCGAACGCAATAAGCTGCTGGAACGCTTCGTTGCCAGTTCGGGCGTGGCTGTCGAACACGGCAATGGCGTGCCGCGCTTCGATCACGGAACGGATACCGTCAGACTGCCGCACCCGGAGAATTTTCATGGTTTGGGCGATTACTACGCCGCGAAGTTGCGGGAGTTCTTCAAGGCTACCGGTCACAGCTCACGAGAAGCCCGGCAGCCGGTAAAGGCCCAGACGCTCAAAAGCTGCGCCTTTGAGGAAATGCGGGCTGAAATGTTCTCCATGCTGGTCAGTGCGAAATTCGGCCTGCCCATGCCGGAACATGGTTCGGCCGAACGGCTCAGGCTCTGGAACCAGACCTTTTCCGGCGGTGACGCCGGGGAGCTTTTCCGGGCCGCTTCGGAAGCCGCACGGGCGCTGACCACGCTGCGCCAGTTTGAGGCGGGCGAGCAGCCCGCCGCCCAATGGTTTCCCAAACGTGAAGCATGGCCGGAACTGATGGAGA
>CAMBWG010000383.1 GCA_945871415.1 uncultured Desulfovibrio sp. | reverse complement strand
CAGCCCGCCGCCCAATGGTTTCCCAAACGTGAAGCATGGCCGGAACTGATGGAGATGCAGAAACAACGGGATGCCGTGACCGGAGTGTCCTTCCGGGAAAATGCCGCTTCCGGTGCGCCGCGTCCCGCGGCCGGCGGGGCCGTTTCGCGCTCTTTGTCCGATTCCGCCAGAGTCTTTGACGAAACGGATGACCTGATCGTCAAGGCACGTCTGATCCTCCAGAATCCCGCCTTCCTGAACATGGCGCTCAGGCTCGACCCTTCCGCCACCAGAGAACTGGCCGCGCTCTGCGATCAGGTGTCTCAAACGCTGCACATGGAACTGGACGCACGACTCCAGTCCGCGCCGGGCGCTGTGGAAAATCCCCTTCCCCTGAACGAACAGAAAGCCGCTTCCGCGCGGCGCATGAGGATGTGATATGCGACTTTTCATTGCCGAAAAACCCAATCTTGCAAAAGCCATCGCCAACGGTCTGGGCAACGGCCGCACAGAGAGCGGGTGCATCCGCTGCGGCAAAGATGTGATGACATGGTGCTTCGGACACATGCTCGAACTTGCCTGGCCGCAGGATTACAGCCCCGAATACGCTCAATGGCGACGCGAACACCTGCCCATCATTCCGTCCGAATGGAAGTATCACGTCAAAAAGGATGCCGCGAAGCAACTTGCCGTCATCGGTTCCCTGCTGCGAGAGGCCGATTCCGTAGTCAACGCGGGCGATCCCGACCGTGAGGGGCAGCTTCTCGTTGACGAAGTGCTGGAGCATTTCAGCTACCACGGCCCGGTAGCCCGTATCTGGCTTCCTTCCCTTGATGACAAATCCGTCCGTATCGCCCTGAACGGCATCAGGGACAATGCGCCCTATGCGCCGCTGCGCGACGCCGCCCGCGCCAGAAGTCTGGCCGACTGGCTGGTAGGTATTAACGCCACGCGAGCCATGACCATCAAGGGCAGGGAAGGCGGGCGTTCCGAAGTACTTTCCCTGGGCCGCGTCCAGACGCCCACCCTCGCACTGGTCGTTGCCCGCGACAGAGAAATTACACATTTCAAGCCTGCGGACTATTTCGTACTGAAGGCCAGCCTCGTGCATACCTCCGGAGAAATTACGGCTACGTTTGTCCCCTCCGAGACGCAGGCCGGTCTGGACGCTTCCGGGCGACTCGTGGATTTTACCCAGGTTGCCGCCGTTCTTGAACGGGTCAACGGCGTGGAGGGCCTTGTCACGGAATCCCTGCGGGAGAACAAAAGCAAGGCCGCGCCCCTGCCGCACAGCCTTTCCAGTCTGCAAAAAGCGGCATCATCCCGATTCAGCATGTCGGCGCAGGAAGTGCTGGACACCGCGCAATCCCTCTATGAGCGAAAACTGACCACCTATCCCAGAACGGACTGCCGCTATCTGCCGGAAGAGCAGTATCAGGATGCCGCCTCTGTGCTGAACGCGCTTTCCGCGGTTCCTGGTCTGGAGCAGGTGGCGGGGACGGCTGACGCCACCTTAAAAAGTGCTGCGTGGAACACCAAAAAGGTGACGGCGCATCACGCCATCGCGCCTACGGGCGAACTGCCCCCGGACAACCTCAAACCGGAGGAACGCAATCTCTATTTTATGATTGTTACGGCGTTTTGCCTGCAATTCCATCCGCCCATGCGCTATGAGGCGCAAAAAATCGTCCTCAACCTTGCCGATACCCGCTGGGAAGCCGCCGGGCGGCGTATGGTAGACGCCGGATGGACGGCCTTTTTCAAAGAGGATGAGGAAGACGACGGACAGACAGAGGAGTCCCTGCCGCCGGTCGAACAGGGCGATGCCGTGACCTGCCGGGCTGTGGAAAGCGTGAGGAAAAAGACTTCGCCGCCTTCGCGTTTCTCCGAGGGAACGCTTATTGAGGCTATGGCCAATGTCCATCGCTTTGTGGGCGATGCCGACGCCAAAGCCACACTCAAGGAAACCAAGGGAATCGGCACCGAAGCCACCCGCGCCAGGGTTCTCGAAACGCTGAAAGAGCGCGGCTATCTAACGCTTGACAAAAAAGCCATTGTTTCCACGCCCCTGGGACGGAAAATCATCGATCTTACCCCGCCCGCGCTCAAGGACCCCGTCACCACGGCAGAATGGGAATCCCGCCTTGAGGCTGTCGCTCAAGGCAGAGAAACGCTCGATGCCTTTCTTGCGGAGCAGAAAAGGATTCTGCCGGAGTTGCTTGCTCCCATCCTGGGCGACGGCAAGCCCGCGTTTCCCTGCCCGGCTTGCGGCGCGGCCCTGAATCGCCGCAAGCGCAAAAAAGACGGTTCGTGGTTCTGGGCCTGCACGGCCTATCCCGACTGCAAGGTCATTCTCCCCGATGAAAACGGCAAGCCCGGCAAGGCAAGACCCAAACCCGCGCTTTCCGAATATCTCTGCAAAGCCTGCGGCAAGCCGCTCATCAAGCGCACCGGCGCGAAGGGCGAGTTCTACGGCTGCTCCGGCTATCCCGGATGCAAGAAAACATGGCCCGTCGCTCCGAACGGCGCGCCGGACTTCGAGGCGAAAGGCAAGAAGAAATAAAGAGCGTTTGCGGGGAGGGAAACCCTGTTGAAAAGAGGGGAGCACCCTCACGGGTTCTCCCTCCCCGCCCCATCCCTTCCCCAAACGTTTATCAGTCGAGGACTGTGAAAGATGAAATATATTGTCACATTTCTGCTGTGCATGGTGCTGGCCGCGCCGTGTTTCGCCGCTTCCTGTCAGGACATGCGGGAAGCCGTGGGCGGCGCGATTCAGGAACGCAATGGACGAGTATCCGACACGCATGACATGCTTATGCCCGAACCTGAAACCGAACGCGACGCGCTTTCCGGCTGTCTCGATTCCGTTAATGCCCTCGGTGACGCCTTCTCGCTCAACGTAACCCTGCCGGGTATGGAACAAATTATTGACGGCATGTGCGGTCAG
>CAMBWG010000382.1 GCA_945871415.1 uncultured Desulfovibrio sp. | reverse complement strand
AAGTGCCGGATCATTTCGGTCGTGAAGAAGTGCTCGCCATCCTGCGCGAATACTATTCCGGTCTGACCGAAAAGGTCGAAATCAAGATGCAGCGTGCCGCTTCCGGCAGCACCATGTAATCTTCTTTCAACCATGCTTTCAGAGGGGATGCCTTTCGGGGTATCCCCTTTTTTTGCGCTCTGCGCAGGCTGGAGTGTTCTGCCTTTGAAAAAGGCAATGCGCGCGAGGCTGAGACACAGCGCGTACGGCCTGTCGTTTCGTGGAAAAGATACGCTTCTTCCGCGAAACGACAGGCCGCACGCTTTGAAATGCGAAGCATTGCAAACTGAAAATGCTCTGGAAAGCGCCGCATTTTCGGCAGTATGTCGGAAATGCGGCGCTTTCATTATGGCGTGCTCTTTGCATCAGTAAGTGCGGCAGAGCTGTCTCTGTTGGATTGCCGACTGTGCTGACCTTTGCCAACATGGTGCAATCAAAGGAGTTTTTTATGCAAGACGCAGTCTTTAGCAGCCTCTTCGGCGCGTTGACGACAGAGCATCGTCTGAATTTTATCGCCAATAATTTGGCGAATGCCAATACCATAGTTGTCCTTTAAGGATACCATGGCCTATTACGCGCACGATGAAATCCGGGAACCGCTTATGAACCTGCGCTCCAAGCCGCTGTTCCCCGAGCCGAAGAACATGGTGCGGCCGCGTATCGGTGTCTCGCGCACCGATTATACGCAGGGATCGATGCAGTTCACGGGTGATCCGCTGGATATTGCCATCAGCGGCGAAAATGCCTTCTTTCGCGTGGGTACGCCCACGGGCAATTATTTGACGCGGAGCGGGCATTTTGTCCTGAGCGGCGACGGCATGATCATGACGCCCGAGGGCTGGCCGCTGATGGGGGCTGGAGGCAATATCATGGTGCCTCCGGGGACGCGTTCCCTGTCTATCAGCGAAGACGGAACCGTGCAGGCTGACGGGGTGGCCATTGAGCAGATTGCGCTGGTGAGCGTGGATGAGCCGCAGAACCTGGAAAAGCTCGGCCGGAATCTGTATCGCAATCGTCCCAACGTGGACGTGGCGGAAGTGGATGCCTATGCGCAGGGCGCGCGCGTGGAGCAGGGCTATGTGGAAAAGGCCAATGTCAATGTCGTGACGGAAATGGTCAATATGATTGAAGTCCAGCGACAGTTCGAGGCCTATCAGAAAGTGATGCAGTCCGTGGATTCTCTTGATCGGCAGGCCAACGAAAAGATCGGCAGACGTCAGGGGTAACGGCGTGGCGTAACCGTGGGACGACGCCTGCCTGATGCTTCCGGCACGGCCGAGTTTCCTTTTTTGATGCCTGCTGCCCGCGGGAGGGTATGCGGCAAGCGCGGCAGCGCGAGGAGTGATGCCTTATGATGCGTTCTTTGTGGATCAGCGCCACCGGCATGGTGGCCCAGCAGCTCAATATTGACGTTATTTCCAACAACCTGGCCAACGTGAATACCACGGGCTTCAAAAAGAGCCGTGCCGAGTTTGAAGACCTCATGTATCAGACCATGAAGGTCGCCGGCGCCATTACCGAAGGCGACACGACGCTGCCGGTGGGTATTCAGGTCGGTATGGGCGTGCGCCCCACGGCCGTGCACAAGTTCTTCACGCAGGGCGACTTCCAGAATACGGGGAACCCGCTGGACGTGGCCATTGAAGGCGACGGTTTCTTCCAGGTCGATGTGAACGGCGAGCTTATGTATACCCGTTCGGGTTCCTTCAAGCTCAATCAGGACGGTACCATTGTCACGAGCAACGGCTACATTTTGCAGCCGGAATTTGCCGTGCCGGAAGAGACCAAGGAAATTTCCATTTCCGCCAACGGCCATCTGGCTGCGCTGGATGCCAACGGTGAAGAAATCGCCGCGGCGGAAATTCCCCTGTACACCTTCATCAACCCCGCCGGTCTGGATGCGCGCGGGCGGAACCTCTACACCCCCACGGAAGCCTCGGGTGACGAACTGGAAGGTATTCCCGGCGAAGACAATGTGGGTACGCTGGCCCAGGGCTTTCTGGAAATGTCCAACGTCGAGGTCGTTGACGAAATGGTGAACATGATCGTGGGCCAGCGTGCCTACGAAGTGAACTCCAAGGCCATTCAGACGTCTGACAGTATGCTGGGAACGGCTGTCCAGCTCAAGCGCTCGTAACGGCCGTTCGTTTTCCTGTTGCCTCGTTACGCCTTCGGAATACTCTCCGGGGGCGGCGGTGGCGTCTTGCAGAGAGGTATGCGCATGCTTTTGTGTTCGTTGTGGAGTGTGTCTGTGCGTCCCGGGACCGTTTCTTCGCAGTGCCGCGGCACGCTGGAGGAACGTCTGCTGTGGCGTCGCGGCGCGCGTCTGCTCGGGAGCGTATTCCTCTGGGCGTTGTTTTGTTTCTGTCTTGCGGTGCTGCCGCAGTCGCGGATGGCGCTGGCCTGGAGCAGCGGCAGCGTTGTCGGCGGCACATTTCAGGATGGCGAGCGGAACTATCGTCAGGGCTCGGTTGCGCAGTCGCTGCAGGGCGGCGAGCGCCGCGGCATCCTGCTGCCGGACGATGCCCACAATCCGCGCAAGAACAGAATCAGAACGGCGCTTGCGGACAATGCCGTTGCGCTGGCGGAGCCGGGGGCGACCGCTGCCCTGGCGCCGGAAGACTGGCGCATAAAGATTCGCAGCGCCGCCATTGCCCGCGGCGATCAGGTCCTGCTGGGAGATATTGGAGAACCGCTCGGGGGAATGTCGCCGGAGCGCTGGCAGTCGCTGGCCTCGCAACCCCTGTGGCCCGCGCCTGCGGAAGAGGGAAAACCCATGCAGATCAGCCGGTCCCGGCTGTCGCTGGCCCTGCGACAGGTGCTGGGCAAGGATGTAAGCGGTCGCTGTATCCTGCCTTCGTCGCGGGTGATTCAGCGGGGCGGTCGGCTGTTTATGGAAGACG
>CAMBWG010000381.1 GCA_945871415.1 uncultured Desulfovibrio sp. | reverse complement strand
CTAACTCGTCCCGCCGGAATGTTCATCCGGGGCGAATTTCAGGTTTTCAGAGTTGTCAATGAAAATCCGTCCGTTTTCCTCAAGAAAAACAACCTTGTCTCCCGCTCCCACATTGAGTTTTTTACGAATTTCAATGGGAATCGTGATTTGACCCTTGGTTGTGAGCTTGGCAAGTTCCATATTCTGGCCTCCTATTCTTATAAGTAATATTTTTCTTACTTGTAAGAATAAAAGAGGCAGACGAAACTGTCAAGAGGTCAGGTCATGGGAGAGAAACCGTTTTATCTGTCAGCGCGGATAAAGCTCCTGCGCTGTGAGGGAGTTTTTCAAAAAGGACTACTGCACTCGGAAAAGGTGCGGAAGATTCCGCTCCTTCAAAACGAATACGCCCGCGCAGATAATGGATTTCCGCCGCAAAGGGCAGGACATACCTGTGCCACCATGCCGTATCTGTCCGTGCGGGAAGGAGGCAGATCACTCGTTTAGCGCGTTCCATCTCAATTTCGTTCACGGCCTTGGCCATCCAATACGGCAGCGCCCGTCCGTAGGGAGGATTCATCCAGCAGACGCCGTGCCAGACCTGGTTCAGTCCGTCATCTTCCGGTGAAAAAAATTTCTTGCATTTTGCGTTGTGCGCCGTGGCGCACACATCCAGTTCAAACGGCCCGGATCTGGCGTCCAGCTCCCGGAACAGCGGCCAGGGGGTCGCCCAATCGTGCTTTTTACTTGAGAAATGCACGTCCATATATATCTCTCCTAAAGAAGCGACTCGTTCAGCAGGCCGCGCGTTATGATTTCCACCACACGCTCCTGTGCGTCCGTGTCCCCGGAGTGGGTCTTGCGGGCCAGCTCCAGAGCTACGGGAAGTTCCGCCGCCTTGAAGTCACAGGCGGGGAAGCGGATACCTTCCAAAATCCATGTCGGTGTGGAAGTGATACGGGACTGCGCGGCGACAATATCCGCGCCCACCAGGGGAGCGGCAGCTTGCAGGGCGTCCGCGAAGGCATCCGGCGCAATGGCCGCTTCCTGAATCGCGGTCTGGAGAGCAGCTTCATAGGGAACCGGAATACCGAGAGAAGTTTTCGGCAGAACGGCATCCCAGAAGCGATGCGCCGCATTGATGGAAAAGCCGCGCAATGCCTCATAGGCCAGAGCCTTTTTCAGCGATTCGCCGTATTCATCCGAGGGGATATGCCGCACGACGATGCACAGGCCGGGATTGTCCCGCTGCGCCTGAAGCGGTTCCTGAATGCCGCAGAAAGGGCACTCAAGATTTGACCAGAGTTCCACAATGTCGCCCTGAAAGCCGTCCACCGGCCTGCCGTCGAGACAGGTTCTGCCGGAGAGACTTTCGTACGGGGAGTAAGGAGACGCCAGGTCTTTGGCGATTTCCGTTTTTACACCCGCTTCCACAGCCATACGGTCGGATATGGGCGTTCCGGCGTGGGCAAAAGAGGTTATTCCCAAAAAAAGACAGAAGAAAAGTGCCATGATTTTCACGGATTGTACGACTCGCAACATAATTGTTCTCCTACGCGGTATTGCCAAACGGCTTGCTATTTTGGAGGTTGTGAGTTATATAAAAATATAACTCATGGAGGTTTACCATGTATACAAGCAATTTGAGAAAGGTCGGCGGTTCAGTGATGCTGGCCGTGCCGCCCGCCATTCTGGAAATGTTGCAAATGGAATCGGGGTCGGCTGTAAGCATGGCCGTGGAATCCGGGCGTCTGGTTATTGAGCCGAACGTCAGGAAGAAGTACAGCCTGCAAGAACTGTTGGCCCAATGTGACGCTTCCGCGCCGCTTTCCGGCGAGGATGGCGTGTGGACTGGTTCAAGCTCCACTGGCAGGGAGCTGCTCTGATGCGGCGCGGTGATATTTATCTGGTGACTCTTGACCCTACGGAGGGTCATGAGCAGCAGGGGACACGCCCGGTGTTGGTGGTTTCTCCCGATGAGTTCAACAGGGTGACGCAGGTTCCCGTGGTGTTGCCGATTACCAGCGGCGGTAATTTTGCCCGTACTGCTGGATTTGCGGTATCGCTCAGTGGATGCGGTACACGCACCACGGGAGTGATTCGCTGTGACCAGCCCCGCGCCCTGGACTTGCGGGCGAGATCCGGCAGACAGTTGGAAAGGGTTCCGTCCGTCATCATGGAAGAAGTTCTTGCAAGGTTGGCGACCATTTTTAGTTAGAGGGAATATCATCTTCTTACGCGGCATCGCCATAGGATTTCTCCAAGCTCAGTTGCAGGAGTTGCGGCACACGCAGTTGCGCCTTTTTGAGAGAGGGATTGGCGAAGAACATATCCCCCCGGACGATCTGCCCGGAAAAGACAAAGTGGGCCTCGCCCTCTATTTGTTCCTGCAAGTCACGCAGGACAACGCGGTCTTCCTGTTCCACCGTGGTGGAGTTGGCGTCGCGGTAGCCGGAACTGATTTGTTCGTTGACGTTGAAACCTGTGGTACGCAGGACAGTGCTTTGTCCCGCCTGTCCGCGTATTAAATCCCATGTCTTTTCAGCATCTTGCATTTTCATGAAAATTTTGATGGACGTATTTGCCACCATCTGCTGTGCGCCTTTCTTGTCAGCTTCCATGATGCCTGCATAGTCCTGGGAGGCTACAATGGCGGCGATGCCAAGACCGCGCCCTTGTGTCAGCACGACTTCAAAACCGGGCGTCACGATAGCCGCGTACTCGTCCACGATGCACAGGTACGGCCCGATGCCTATGGCATCAGTGGGCAGGGCTTCCAGCACATCAGCGGCCTCGCCTTCGATATTCGCGCCGAGGCCAACGGCGCAGGCGTTGCGGATGGCGGAAAGACTGATTTTGCCGAGACTGGCGAGTTCGGCAGGGGCTTTTTCCAGAGAAGGCAATAAAACCACGAGGATGCGTCGCTGCATGATGCTGTCGGCAAAATCCACTTCGCCATCTTCCGCGCCGTAGATGTGGC